>JBIKKQ010000091.1:0-12989 GCA_044360305.1 Pirellulales bacterium | reverse complement strand
TGCCGCGATCTGCTTGGCGGGCCTCCGCCCGCACTTGTAAGGCCGCCCTCCAGGCGGCCAGTCTCCGCGCCGGGTGATGGTCGCGCCGCGCGCCCAACCTGCACGCAGCGGCCGCAGGCCGCGCCGCGTGCCCGCCGTCACGCCGCCGCGACAGCGGCGGCCACGCACGGCTGGAGGCCGGGCGGCTCGGCGCGGCGAACCTTGGCTTCGCCCCGCCGAGCGTAAGCCTGCGGGGGCCATGGAAGGCCCCGCAGGCGCGAAAGTCAGTAGTCGTACCAGATGCCGATGCCGGCGCGGCGCTGGCTGTAGAACACGAACTCGTACTGCGGGTCGGAGCCGGCCAGATACTCGAAGCCGATCCGCAGCAGCCGCTCGCTCGTCCAGCCGCGCCACGCCCAGCCGGTCTGCACGCAAACGTTGCCCCCCCAATCGAGCTCCTGGCGCAGCATGCCGTTCACCGCCAGGAACGGCGCCCCGTGAATGCCCGTCGGCCGGGCCTGCACCAGCTCGGTGCCGAATTGCAGTTCCCACGGCTTCGAGCCGCCGCTGTTGTTGAACGAATAGCCGACCTCACCGTACAGCCGCATCCAGTCGAACAGGTAGTAGGAATTGCCCCACACCATCGCGTCGCGGAGATAGTTGACCCGGGGAAAGGACGGGTGCTTGAGCATCGCCTCGTCGCCGAGATGCGCGCTGAGATGGTAGTAGCCGAACTTCGTCTGCCAGCGGCCCACGCCGAACACCAGCGGGATGCCGAACCGGTAGTCAGACGACCGCAGGTCGACCTCATCCTGCGGATCGAGCCGCACGAACCCCGCCCCCTCCACCTGGATCTCGAATCCCTGCGGATGCAGGACCGGGTTCGAGCCGTACCGCAGCAACGAGACGCGACCACCCGCCGTCATGTCCCACATCCAGCCGTTCCGCTGCGCGGGCGTGAACGGATCGGCCGCCGTGTCGTCGTACCACACGGTGCCCAGCCGCGGCTCCTTCGGGCCGGCGAGGTAGCTGGTGTAAATCAGGTTGTCGGGCATGATCTGCCACGACCAGGGCCGCGGGGCCCAGAGGTCGTCCAGGCAGCCATCGACGCCAACGCATGGCGGGCAGCGATCGTCAGGGCAGCAGGGTCCGCCCTCGTAGGGCATGTCGAGCACGACCGGCCCCTGCGGCTGCGTCGGAGGGAGCGCGAAGATCGTGGACCCCGGGTCGGCGATGCCGGCCGTCGACTGGCCCGGTGGTGGCAGATCGAGCGGCTGCGCGAAGGCCGCGCCCGCCAGCCAGACCGCCACGACCGCGGCCACGATCGACCGGTCGGCCGCGCGATCGCGCCCGGGCCCGCGACGGCGGCGCATGCCCGGCGCCAAACGGCCGCGGTGATCGTCGAAGACGCGGGGAACGAACACGCTGTCGATTGCTCCGAGAAGACGCCCGTGGCGGATACCGCCGCACTCTACGCGGCCGCCACCCCCGGACCACAGAGTGATCGGTCGCCGACGGCCTCTCGCGCCAGCCCGCGGCGTCGGCCGTCGGCCCCGGACACCGCGCCCCGGCAGGGCGGGAAAGCGGGGCGGTTTCGCGATCGACCTGCGCGCGGTGGCAGCCGGTGCGACGGGCTTCCTGCCCGCTCCTGAGCCTGCCCCATCCCCGGCGGCCGCCCAGTTCCACCATCCTCTGGATCATGCCCTGTCGCGTAGGCTAAGGTAGCGGCTCTGAACGAACGCCGATTTCATCTCCGGGGAACGCGCCGATGGCTTTCGCACACCCTGCACTGTCCGCACGCCGCCGCGATGGGCGCGCCGTGTCGCGGCTCCTGGGAACCGTCGCCGCGCTGCTGCTCGTCGCCGGCTGTACCAGCCGACCGACGGCCACTTCCTCCACGCCAGCCGCCGGCACGAAGCGGTTCATCTTTCTCACCAACACCGACGACCCATTCTGGGATGCCTGCAACGCCGGGCTCGTCGAGGGGGCGAAGCAGTCGGGCCTTGCGGCGAAGAACCTGCGCATGGTGATGGAGAAGAACGACGGCACGACCCAGGGGCAGATCGAGCGGCTCCGGCAGTTCGGCAGCCAGTCGGACATCGTCGGCGTGGCCGTGTCCGCCATCCAGGCCGACAACGCGGCCCTCGCCGAGGAGATGCGGAACCTCGCCCAGAAGGGGATCAAGGTGATCACCGTGGACGGCGACCTGAACCGGGACAAGTTCCGCGACGCGCGGACGTACTACGTCGGCAGCGACAACGCCGTGGCCGGCCGACTGCTCGGCCAGGCGACGCGGGCGATCCTCGCCGCCAGGGGCCGCAAGGAAGGTGGCTACGTGCAGTTCGTCGGCTTCACCGACAACGACAACGGCCGGGCGCGGATGAACGGCGTCCGCGACGCGGTCGGCACCGCCTACACCGAGGTCGATCGCATGGGCGACCAGACCGACCTGTCGAAGGCCCGCGACAACGTCCGCACGGCGCTGGTCAACCACCCCGACGTCGTCGCCCTGATCGGCATCTGGTCCTACAACGCCCCCGCCATCGCCGAGGTCGTCGAGGAGCGCGGCGTCCGCGACCGGGTCACGGTCGCGACCTTCGACGCCCAGGCCGCAGCCCTCGACCGCATGGCCGCGGGCAAGATCGACGTCATGGTGGTGCAGAACCCGTTCGACATGGGAGTCCAGACCGTCCGCCTGCTGCTCGCCATGCACACCGGCGACGAAAAGACGCTGGCCGAGATGTTCCCGGACGAGGGCCGGCCGGAGGGAGACATCTACACCACCGGCCTGCGGCTCGTGGTTCCCGACGACAAGCCGCTCCTGAAGCGGGAGCAGATCGAACTCGACCAGAAGTTCGAGTTCCTGCCGCTTTCCGAGTTCCGGGCCTGGCTGGCGAAGTACGGCCTCTCCAGCTCGTAGCAGGCCGTCCATGGCACCTTTATCCGGCCTCGCTGCCGTCCGCCGGCTCCTCCGGCCCAACGAGTGGACGCTGCTGGCGGCGATCCTCGCCACGGTGCTCGTCACCGGCTTGGTGGACACGCAGCACACCTACTGGTTCCGTCCCTTCGACAGCGTCCGCGACATCGCCCGCAACACGGCCCTGCTCGGCATCTTCGCCCTCGGGGCGACGGTGGTGATCGTCGCCGGCGGCATCGACCTCTCCTCCGGTTCGATGATCGCCTTCTCCGGCACCGTGGCCGCCTGCACGATGGTGGCCCTGGCGCCGGCCGAGGTGGCGGCGTTCAAGCCGGTCGGTCCCGCCATCGTCGGCCTCGCCTGCCTCGCCAGCCTGGTCGTGGGCTTTCTCGTCGGCACGCTCCACGCCTGGCTGATCACGGCGATCCGGCTGCCTCCGTTCATCGCCACGCTGGCCACGCTCGTCGGCCTGCGCAGCTTCGCCCGGGCGCTGTGCGAGGGCACGACCGCCCGCTACCTGCCGACGAAGAATGCGCTCGTCAACGTCTCCGACCCGATCTTCAAGGCGGTCCGCGACAACGTCTGGATTCCGGTCGTGGTGTTCGCGGTCCTGGCCGCCGTCACCTGGCTGATCCTCACCCGCACGGTGCTCGGCAGGCACATCCACGCCCTCGGGGGCAACGAGCAGGCGGCCCGGCTGGCCGGCATCCGCACCGACAATGTCAAGTGGTTCGCCTACTGCTACGGGGCGATGACGGCGGCCCTCGCGGGGCTGTTCTACGTTGCCAACGAGTCGGTGGCGGCGCCGGTCAACCAGGGCCGGGGCCACGAACTCAACGCGATCGCGGCGGCGGTCGTCGGCGGCTGCTCGCTCAACGGTGGCGTGGGCACCGTTCCGGGCACGGTCCTCGGGGCGATATTCCTCCGGCTGGTGATCGACGCCGTGTCGAAGATCATCAAGACCGGCGCCGACGTCTACGAGGGGCTGATCGTGGGAATCGTCGTGGTCATCGCCGTCACCTTCTCGCAGCTCGGCCAGCTCGGCCGCGGCGGCCGCCGGCTGCTGCCGGGCCCGCTCGGCCTGTGCGCGATCCCGACGCTCGCCCTGTTCTGCGGCGGCGTCGCCGCCACGACGGCGGGAGCGGGGGCGGGGCTCGCCGCCGGCCTGGTGGCCGGCGCGATCCTCGCGGGGCTGCGGGCCTGGGAGTCCCGGGGGGTGCGCCGCGCCGCCCGGCCCTCATGACCGGCCCGGCCCCGGCATCCGGCGGGCCGGCGATCGTGATGCGCGGCATCGGGAAGCGGTTTCCCGGGGTCGTCGCCCTCGATGAGGTGTCGCTCGAGGTCAGGCGCGGGGAGATCCACGCCATCTGCGGCGAGAACGGCGCCGGCAAGAGCACGCTGATGAAGATCCTGTCCGGCGTCTACCAGCCGGACGCGGGGGAGCTGGAGGTGGACGGCCGCGCCGTGCGGTTCGCCGACACCCGCGCCGCCGAGGCCGCCGGCATCGCCATCATCCACCAGGAGCTGGCCCTCGTGGAGGACCTGCCGGTGGCCGCCAACGTGTTCCTCGGCCGCGAGAAGCGAACGCCGCTCGGGCTGCTCGACGACCGGCGCATGGAGGAGGAGTGCGGCCGCCTGCTGGCGCCGCTCGACTGCCAGGTGTCGCCCCGGGCGCGCACGGGGAGCCTCCGGGTCGGGGACCAGCAGCTCGTCGAGATTGCCAAGGCGATGTCGCTCGACGCCTCGATCCTCGTGATGGACGAGCCGACGAGCGCCCTCACCGAGGCGGAGTCCGCCCGGCTGGAGCGGACGATTCAGCGGCTCCGGGAGCGGGGCACGACGATCCTCTACATCTCCCACAAGATGGACGAGGTCTTCCGGCTGGCCGATCGGATCACGGTGCTCCGCGACGGCCGGCACATCCGCACGGTGGACCGGTCGGCGACGACGCCCCGCGAGGTGACCGGCTGGATGGTGGGCCGCGAGATCGCCGACCACGACTTTCACGGCCGGCGCAGCCGCGGGCCGCGGGTCCTCGAGGTGCGCGGGCTGACTCTCCCCTGGCCCGAGCATCCGCGCGGCTACCGGATCGCCGACGTCTCCTTCGACCTGCATGCCGGCGAGATCGTCGGCATCGCCGGGCTGATGGGGGCCGGCCGCACGGAGGTACTGGAGACGATCTTCGGCGCCGCCGACCCGACCTGGCACGGCACGATCCGGCTCGACGATCGACCGGTTCGTTTCGCGCATCCCGCCGAGGCACTGGCCGCGGGGATCGCGATGGTCACCGAGGACCGCAAGCGGCTGGGGCTGTTTCCCGATCTCGACGTGGCGGCCAACGTCAGCCTCTGCAGCCTGCGCGAGGCGCTGGCGGCGGGCCTGCTGCGGCGTGACCGCGAGGAGTCGCTCGTCGCCGGCCCGCTCCGCGACACCGGCGTGAAGACCCCGGGTCCGCACGCGCCGATCACCGGCCTGTCCGGCGGCAACCAGCAGAAGTGCATCATCGGCCGCTGGCTGCTGACGCGGCCGCGGGTGCTGCTCCTCGACGACCCGACCCGCGGGATCGACGTCGGCGCGAAGGCCGAGCTGTACCAGCTCATCGACCGGCTGTGCCGCGACGGGCTGGCCGTCATCCTCACCTCCAGCGAGCTGCCCGAGCTGCTCACGCTCGCCGACCGGATCATCGTCCTCGCCGAGGGGCGGGTGAGCGGCGCGTTCGACCGGGCCGAGGCGACGGAACAGAAGATCATGGAGGCGGCGACGGGGGGCCGTCAGCCGCCGACGTAACGGGCCACGATGCCGCGAGCCTGCGGCTCGTCGCGGGTGCCGGCGACGATCGCCCGGCCGTCGGCGAACACGGACAGCCGGATCCCCGGCTCCACGTCGGCGCGGACCATCCACGGGTTGGCGCTGACCGGGCCGAGCGGCGCGAGCCGCCGGGCGAGTTCGGCCAGATCGACGGTCTGCCCCGCCGGCGGCAGCACCTGCACCGCATCCCGGCCGCAGAGCGCGGCGGCCCGGCCTCCGAGCCGGCCCTCGAGCCAGGGGAAGTCGTCTCCCCGGCAGGTCGGGCAGCCCGTCGCCCCGAGCCCCGACAGGTCGACGGTCCGCCAGGCATCGGCCCACAGGTCGCAGACCAGCAGCCGGTCGCCGACCCGGTCGCCGACGAGCAGCCGGATCGCCTGCGTCGCCTCGACCGCGCCGACGACCAGCGCCGCGGGCCCGATGATCCCCGCCGTGTCGCAGGTCGGCAGCGCACCCGGGGCCGGCGGCTCGGGCACGAGGCAACGCAGGCAGGCCGTGCGGCCGGGCACGATCGCCAGCACCCGCCCCTCGGCGCCGATCGCGCCGCCGTACACCCAGGGCACGGCGTGTTTGCAGGCGAACTCGTTGACGAGAAACCGGACCTCGAAGTTGTCGCTGCCATCGACGATCACGTCCACGCCGGCCAGGACCGCGGCCGCGGTATCGGCGGTCAGATCGACGACGACAGGCTCGTAGCGGCAGGCCGAATTGACCCGCTCCAGGTGCCGGGCCGCGGCCACGGCCTTGGGCAGCCCGGCCGCGACGTCGGCCTCGTCGAACAGCACCTGCCGCGGCAGGTTGGAGGCCTCCGGCACGTCGCGATCGACGAGCCGCAGCCGGCCGACGCCGGCCCGGGCGAGCGCGAGGGCGACGACGCCGCCGAGCGCCCCGCAGCCGACCACGGCCACCGAGGCCGCGGCCAGTTTCCGCTGCCCATCCGGGCCCACGCCCGAAAACCGCGTCTGCCGGGAATATCGGTCGGCGTCGAATTCGCTCATCGCCACATCGTACCCCGGAAGCAGGTGCCGGTCGCACCTGAGGCTCGACGACCCGGCATCGGGCCCCTCTGCCCCGCCACCTGACGATGCAGCGGGGTCGGCGTGAGGATCGCGAGCGTGTCAGCGAGCGAACTCATGCCGCCCCGACGCCGGACCGTCAGCAAGGACGAACAAAGGCCGAGCATGCCTGTCCTTTTACACCGGTAAGCCGGTGCCAGGCTTACTGGAGACCTGAAGACCCGGGATGAGGCCCCTCTGCCCTGCCACCTGACGAGGCGGCGGGGTCGGCGTGAGGATCGCGAGCGTGTCAGCGAGCGAACTCATGCCGCCCCGACGCCGGACCATCAGCAAGGACGAGCAAAGGCCAAGCACGTCTGTGCTTTTTCGCCTGCCCGCGCGCACGGCCCCCACTACCCCGCGATGAAGCCCGCCCACTCCCACGGCAGTCGGTCGCCGCCGGCGGCCAGTCCCCAACCGGCCAGGTCCGCCTGCAGCGCGTCGCAGGCCCGCCGCCGGTCGGTAAACGGCAGGTTCGCCTGCCGCCAGGCCAGCACCGGCACCGGCGGTGGATCCCGCCAGCCGGCATGCGGCAGCCCTCCCGCCGCGAGCGTGACGGCCAGGCAATCGACCGCCGTCGGCAAGTCCGGCGGCGGTGCGGTCCCGCTCACCTGCCAGGCGACGAGCAGCGTGCCCTTCACGCGGCGCACCGCCGCCGTGAGCGCCGCGACCTGCGCCGCGGTCGCCGCTGCGGGCACGACCGCGAGCATGACGGCCGGATGCACCGACCAGGCAGCGATCCGGTCGGCGGCCGTGTCGTCCACGGCGTCGAGCAGGGCGATGACGGCCACGCCCGCCGCGTCGGCTGCGGCGAGCAGGACCTCGTCCGGTTCGCGAAGCACCGCCGTCGCGGCGGCCGCGCGGACCGCCGGAACGTCGCACTCGGTCGGCCCGCAGCACACGCCGCGTGGCACCCAGCGCCGGCCATCGAGCCACAGCGACCGGCGTCGCGCGCCGAACCGGCGCAGGCCGATCCCCTCCTTCCGCAGGTGGAGCGGCGGCCCGGCGGTGACGACCTCCAGATCGAGCCGGTAGAGCATCGGCAGGTCGGGCGTCCAGTACGCGGGTTCGGTGACGACCGCCCGGCCGACGGCCTCGGAACGATCCCCCGCCGGGACCGTGGTCGGCGCCGGCCCGCGATCGACGACCCGCGCCGTCGCGGGAAGCGTGACGGCCAGCCGGCAGTGCGGCCCGACGAGCGTGCCGGCGACCTGCGCCGGGCCGGCCGCCCCGGGCAACGCCAGGCGGAAAAAAACCTCGGCCCGCATCTCGTCGCACGGACCGAGCACGACCGCCAGCCGCGGCTCCTTCATCCGTCGCGGCCGGCGCTGAACCGCTCCTCGGCCAGTGTCTGCAGCTTCCGCAGGTCGAGTTTGCCCGAGCCGAGCACCGGGATCTCCTCGATCGCGGCGAAGCTGTCGGCCGACGGCACCCAGAGATTCGGCAGGCCGCGGTCCCCGAGCCGGCGGACGATCTCCCGCGGATCGCGGTCGGTCGGCAGGTGGAAGACGATCAGCCGCTCACCCTTCGCCCGGTCGGGCACGGCGGTGACGACCGCCAGCAGTTCCCCATCGGCTGCACCGAGCTCGTCGTTCACCGCCTCCTCGATCGTCAGGTGCGGCACCATCTCGCCGCCGATCTTGGAGAACCGGCTCTCCCGGCCGGTGATCGTGATGAAGCCCTCGGCGTCGAGCCGGGCGATGTCCCCCGTGCAGTACCAGCCGTCGCGGACCACCCGGGCGGTCAGGTCGGGCCGGTCGAGGTAGCCCTGCATCACGTTCGGCCCGCCGATCCACAGCAGGCCCTCCTCGCCGACCGGCAGTTCGTGCAGCCCCTCCCGGTCGGTGATCCGCGCCCGGGTGCCGAGAATCGGCCGGCCCACCGTGCCCTCGCGGGCGTCCGCAGGCCGGCCGGGCACGTGCCGGGCCGCTGGCACGTTGGCCGCCACGAGCGGCGACAGTTCGGTGGCGCCGTAGGCCTCGCTGGGCCGGACACCGAACTTCTTCTCGAAGGCGTCGCTGACCTCGCGCGGAAGCTTTTCCGCCGCGCCGAATACCGCCTCCAGCGTGGAAAAATCCTCGGCCGGCGTCCGCCGGGTGTAGATACGCAGGAACGTGGGCGTGGCCATGAGGATCGTGGCGTGATGCTCGCGAACGAGCCGGCCCACCACCTGCGCGTCCCGCGGATCGGTGTGGTAGACGACGGCGGGCTCGAGCGTCAGCGGCGTCCAGAGCGTGGTCGTGTAGCCGTAGGAATGGAAGAACGGCAGCACGCCGAGCGCCACGTCGGAGGCCGACAGATGGAGCAGGTGGTCGATCGCGCGGACGTTGGAGCCGACGTTCTCCTCCGTCAGCACGACGCCCTTCGGGTCGCCGGTCGATCCCGAGGTGAAGATCACGGTGAGCACGTCGTCGGGCCGGATGCGGTCGAGCCCGAGCATTCTTTCGAGCACGGGCAGCGGGGTCACGGTGGCGTGCAGGAAGGCCAGCGCCTTGTCGAGTGCCGTGGCCCGCTTCTTCAGGTCGCCGGCATCGAGCAGCCGGCCGCCGAGGTCGAGGCGGACGCGGGCGAGGAACACCGGGCTGGAGATCACATGCCGGAGCCGGGCCCGTTCGACACATAGGTCGACGATCGGCTGCGACGCCGTGTAGTTGAGGTTCACCGCCACCCGGCCGGAGATCGCCAGGGCGGCGTTGACGATCGCCGCGCCGGCCGTCGGCGGGAGCAGGACGCCGACCATCTTCTCGTCGGGGGCCAGGACGCGGTCGAGCACCCGCCGGGCGACGAGGATTCGCGTCAGCAGTTCCCGCCCCGTGAGCCGCGTCCCCAGCGAGTCGGCCATCTTCAGCCGGCCCCCGGCCGAGCGGCAGGCCCGGAGCATGAGCCGCTGCACGACGGGGCGATCGGCTGCCGGGGGCGTGTTCATGGTCATCGCGTTTCGGGTCCGCCGAGGGCCGGGAGGGAGCGCCGCACGTTGCCGGTTCTCCAGCCGGCATTAGAATCCGCCGGTTTCCGCCTGAACAGCCGGCCCGGCTTCGCCGCGGCCCGGCGACTCCGGCCCGCGCCGCCCCGTTCTCCGGATACCGAGCATGCCCCGCTACCAGCCATCCCGGATCGAGCCCAAGTGGCAGGCCTGGTGGGAGTCCCACCGGACCTTCGCCACGCCGCGGCTGCCCGGGGCACGCAAGGCCTACGTCCTCGACATGTTCCCCTACCCGAGCGGCGAGGGGCTGCACGTCGGCCACCCGGAGGGCTACACCGCCACCGACATCGTGACCCGGTTCGAACGGATGCGGGGCACGACGGTCATGCATCCGATGGGCTTCGACGCCTTCGGCCTGCCCGCCGAGGAGTATGCGATCCGCACCGGCACGCCGCCTCGGGAGAGCACGGAACGCAACGTCGCCAACTTCACCCGCCAGCTGAAGATGCTCGGCTTCAGCTACGACTGGGACCGCGTCCTCTCCACCACCGATCCGGACTACGTCCGCTGGACGCAGTGGATCTTCCTCGTCCTGTTCGACACCTGGTTCGACCCGGTCCGGCAGCAGGGCCGGCCGATCGCCGACCTGCCGATTCCGCCGGAGGTGGCGGGGCGGGGCGCGGCGGCGGTCGCGGCCTACCGCGACGCCCACCGGCTCGCCTACCAGTCGGAGGCGCCGGTGAACTGGTGCCCGGCCCTGGGCACGGTGCTGGCCAACGAGGAGGTGATCGGCGGCGTCAGCGAGCGCGGCGGCCACCCCGTGGTCCGGATTCCGCTCCGCCAGTGGATGCTGCGGATCACCGCCTACGCCGACCGGCTGGAGCGGGAGTTGGAAGGTCTCGACTGGCCGGCGAGCATCAAGAAGCTGCAGTCCGACTGGATCGGCAGGAGCACTGGCGCCGAGGTCGATTTCCCGATCGTGGAGGGGGACGCGGCCGGCGCCGGGTTCGCGGCCTGGAAGGCGGCCCGCGGTCGCACCGGCTTCCCGGAGCAGCCGGCCGCCGACGTGCTCCGGGTCTACACCACCCGCCCCGACACGCTCTACGGCGTGACCTGCATGGTGATCGCCCCGGAGCATCCGCTGCTCGACGCCCTCACCGCGCCCGAGCAGCGCGCGGCGATCGCCGCCTACCGCGAGGCCGCGGCCCGCAAGAGCGACCTCGACCGCACCGACCTGGCCCGCGACAAGACCGGCGTGTTCACCGGCCGGCACGTGATCAATCCGCTCACCGGCCGGCCCGTGCCGGTCTGGGTGGCCGACTACGTGCTGGCCAGTTATGGCACGGGCGCCATCATGTCGGTTCCCGCCCACGACGCCCGCGACTTCGAGTTCGCGCAGGCCTTCGGCCTCGACGTCATCCAGGTGGTGGCGCCGGCCACGGCCACGGCCGGCGAGCCGACGCTGCCGTTCTGTGCGGACGGCCGGGCGGTCAACTCAGGCCCCTACGACGGCCTCGCCACAGGCGAGTTCATCCCGCGGATCGCCGCCGACCTGCAGGCCTCGGGAATCGGCCGGCCGGCCGTCAACTACAAGCTCCGCGACTGGCTGTTCAGCCGGCAGCGGTTCTGGGGGGAGCCGTTCCCGATCCTCCACGAGATCGACGCCGACGGGAATCCGACGGGGGCGATCCGTCCGGTCGATCCGGGGGAGCTGCCCGTCAGCCTGCCCGAGCTCAGCGACTTCAAGCCGGGCACCACGCCCGACCCACCCCTGTCCCGGGCACCGGCGGAGTGGCTGTTCGTGGACCGCGACGGCCGGCGGTATCGGCGCGAGACCAACACCATGCCGCAGTGGGCGGGCTCGTGCTGGTATTACCTCCGGTTCCTCGATCCGCGCAACGGCGACCGGTTCGTCGCCCCGGAGGTCGAGCGGGCCTGGATGCCGGTCGATCTGTACATCGGCGGGGCCGAGCATGCCGTGCTCCACCTGCTCTACGCCCGGTTCTGGCACAAGGTGCTCTACGACCGTGGCCACGTCTCCGGCCCCGAACCGTTCGGAAAACTCGTCAACCAGGGGATGATCCTCGGCGAGATGGAGTTCACCGGCTACCGCAGCGCCAAGGGGGGCTGGGTATCGGCGGAGAAGCGGTCCGCGGACGACGTCGCGGCCCGGGTGGCCGCCGACCAGGTGGAGAAGCAGGGGGAGCACTTCGTGCTCCGTGACGCGCCGAAGATCCGCGTCGAGAGCCGGGCCTACAAGATGTCGAAGGCCCGCGGCAACGTCGTCAACCCCGACAGCGTGGTGCGCGAGTTCGGCGCCGATTCGCTCCGGCTGTACGAGATGTTCATGGGGCCGCTGGAGGCGACCAAGCCCTGGAGCACGACCGGCGTGAGCGGGGTGCGCGGCTTCCTCGACCGCTGCTGGCGGCTGGTGGTGGACGAGCGGGCCGACGATCTCTTGCTGGCGCCGCAGGTCTGTGCCGACACCCCGACCGACGACCAGCTCCGTGAACTGCACCGCACGATCGACAAGGTGACCCGCGACATCGAGGCCCTGTCGTTCAACACGGCGATCGCCCGGATGATGGAGTTCGTCAACTTCTGCACGCCGCTCGCCCATCGGCCGCGGGCGATCCTCGAGCCGTTCGTGACCATCCTCGCCCCTTTCGCCCCGCACCTCGCCGAGGAACTGTGGGAGCTGCTGGGCCGGCCGGCGCCCGTGTCGCTCGCCCCGTGGCCGACGGTCGAGGAACGCTGGCTCAAGGACGACACCGTGGAGATCCCGGTGCAGATCCAGGGGAAGCTCCGCGGCCGCGTGGTGGTGCCGGCCGGGGCCGACGCCGCGGCGCTGCAGGCCGCCGCGGCCGCTGATCCGCGGATTGCGGAGCAGTTGGCGGGCCGCCGAATCGTGAAGGTGGTCGCGGTGCCGGGCCGCCTCGTGAACTTCGTGCTCGGCGACTGAACCGCCTGCGCGACGGCGCGCTAGCCCGCCCAACCCGCCGGTGGACGGCAGAAGTCTCGTCGCTGAGGCAAGGTCGCCTCACGCTCCTCGAGCTTCCGCCGATCCACCGGCTCCGAGCAACAGCAACGGTACGGTCATCGCTTGCGCGGCGCCGGGCTCCGCCCGGCGACCGTAAGCCGGAGCAGACGCTATGTCGGCTGCGACGGCGCGAAAGTCAGCCCGCCCAACCCGCCGGCGGCCGGCAGAAGTCTCGTCGCTGAGGCAAGGTCGCCTCACGCTCCTCGAGCTTCCGCCGATCCCCCGGCTCCGAGTACCAGCAACGGTGCAAGCATCGCCTGCGGGGAGCCG
>JBIKKQ010000268.1:0-3738 GCA_044360305.1 Pirellulales bacterium | reverse complement strand
AGTTTGCCGCCGTGCCGGGCGAGATGCGTGGCGGTCTGGCCGGAGAGCCGCACCAGGCCGTCGAGGCTCAGGTCGCCGCGATGCTGGGCGAGCGCGGCCGCCGCGGCGGGCGAGAGGGCGGCGAGCTCGGAAAGATACAGCGCGTGCGCATGCCGCGCGAGCCCCCGGGCCACGGCCGGCTCGAGTTTCCGCAGGGCGTTGAGCGAAACCTCCCCGTTGTGGTCGCCGAGGGCCCGGGCGGCCGCCGGCGTCAGTTCGCGCAGGTTGTTGAGCGACAGCCCGCCCGAGCGATGCGCCGTCAGCGTGACCGCCACCGCGTCGCTGACGGCCGTCAGCCGGTCGAGGTACAGGTGGCCGCGATGCCGGACGAGCTGCCGGGCAACCGACAGCGGCAGCCGCTCCAGTCCGTCGAGGTAGAGGTGCGTCTGGTAGTGGCCGACGACGTCGGCCGACCCGCCGGCGTCGTGGGTCTGGTCGAGCGTCACCCAGTCAGCGGCCGCCGCGGCCACGGAATCGTCGCCGCTGCCCGCCGGATGCCCGTCGGCGCCGGCGACCGGCCGGGCAAACAGGGCCACGATCCGCCGGGCCTGCTCGGCGTCGAGCCTGCGGATGGCCCCGGTGTGCTGCCGCAGCGAACGATCCTCGATCGACTTGCTCATCGGCAGCCTCCTTCCTGACGGTGGCCCGGGGGATGGTGCGACGGGTCGGGCACCGGGCACGGCAGCGGCCTGCCGGCGGAAGCCCCGTGTGCCTTGCAGGGGCCCGGCTCCAGAACCACCACGCGGCGTCCCCGACACGTCGCGTGGAACGTGTCGTTCCTGATGCAGTGGACGATCGTACCCGTGTCCCTGGACGCCGGCCAGCGTCGGGCCGGCGTGGCGCGTGTCATATCGCCGCCGGCGCCGGGGGCGGCTCCACGAACCGGCGCGGGGTGTTAGCATCAAGAGCGTCCGGAGAGATGATTCCCCGCGTCGCGACAGGGAGCCGAAGCCGATGCCGTTGTATGAATATTCCTGCCAGCAGTGCGGCCGAAAGATCGAGCTGCTCATACGGGGCGGCGAGACGCCGGAGTGCCCGCACTGCCGGAGCACCAATCTCACGAAGCTCCTGAGCGTGGTCAGCGGTCACGTGGCCAACGGCGGCGGGCGTGCCGCACCGGCGGAGAGTTGTGGTCGCCCGCAGTGTGGCACGGGGGGCTGTGCGGGCCTCGGCTGACGGCGGCTCGCCCGCAGCCGCGACCGCGAAGGAGTGCCATGACCGACGTTCCGTGGATGGACTGGTATCAGAGCCTCGCCAAGCCGTCGTGGACGCCGGCGCCACGGACGATCGGCGTCATCTGGCAGATCCTCTACCCGATCATCGCGGTGACGTTCGGTTTCGTGTTCGTGCAGGCCGCCCGGGGCAGGCTGCCGGCGATCGTCGCCCTGCCGTTCGCCGTCAACCTCGCCGCAAACCTGCTGTTCATGCCGATCCAGTTCAGCCTGCGGAGTCTGCCGCTGGCGGCCGTGGACATCGTCGTCGTCTGGGGCACGATCCTGTGGATGATGCTGGCCGTCTGGCCGCATCATCGCTGGGTGGCGGCGGCCCAGGGGCCGTACTTCGTCTGGGTGTCGATCGCCACGGTGCTGCAGCTCTCGATCACGTGGATGAATCGGGCGTAGCGCCCCGGCCCGGATCGGGCGGCGGCCACTCAGCGGGCGTGCAGCCGGTCGAGGGCGTCGCGGCCTTCGGCGAGCAGCGGCGAGTGGCCCAGATACCGCTCGGCCATCTCCCGTTTGCCACGGGCGAGCAGCGTCGCGTAGACGTGGAGTTCGAAGTGCAGCTGCAGCCGCCGGGCCGCCGCCGGCTCGCCGACGCTCTGCAGCACGCCCACGAGGGCCTCGGCCGTGGAGAGCTGGCCGGGCGCGGGCTGGTCGCGGAGCCAGTAGCGGCCCGGTGCCGCCTCGGCGTCGGGCAGCCGCACGCACCTTCCGCGACCTTCGACCGAGCGGAGCATTTCTCCCGCCTGCCGCCAGGTGCCGTCGAGGAGGAGGATCTGGAGGCCGGCAGCGGCCGGCTCGTCGGTCGCGGGCGGCCCCGCAGGCAGGGGTTCGCCGCCCGGATGGAGAATCCAGAGTGGCCGGTCGGGCTCGAGGGCGTCGGCCGGCAGGCTCGTGGCGGGAAAGTGGCGGCTCACTCTCTGGTAGACGTGACAGACCGCGCCGACCACGGCCCGGCCGAGCAGGTTCCCGGTGCTCGACGGCTTTCGCTGCTCCTGCCGATGGATGAGCACGTGCACCGCGAGCTGCGTCTCCACGGGCGGAAACGCGTCGCAGACGCACCACCGCGGCGGCTGGCTGCAGCGCGGGCAGCGGGCGGCCCCGGCGAGTACGACGCTTCTTCCCATGGTTCGTCTCCGTTCCCGCGTCGGCTCCACGATGCCCGACACGATCTCCAGGCTCGGGCGGCCCTGGCGCTCGACCGGATTGTCAGGCGAACCGGTCCTGCACCACCACTTCCGACAGGGCCAGTTGGCCGCCCTTCGGCATGGCGGGTTTCACCGCCTTGCCGACGGCGATCATGAACCCGATCACGTGGTCGCCCGGCAGGTTGACGAGCTCGGCCACCTTGCCTTGATCGAAGCCGATCATCGGACAGGAGTCGTAGCCCATGGCCTTGGCCGCGAGCATGATCGTCTGCCCCGCGATGCCACACGACCGCATCGCCTCGTCCCGCTGCAGCTGCTCCTTGCCTTCGTAAAACGGCCCCATCCAGCCCGTGACCAGTTTCCGGACCTCGGGCGCGGCGTTTCGCCAGTACCGTTCGGGCGACTTCTTCCAGGCCGCCAGGTCGGCGGTAAGCACGATGAGCAGGGCGGCGTCGGTGACCTGCGCCTGATCGACGGCAGCGGCGCGGATCTGTTGCCGCAGTGCCGGGTCGCGGACGACCACGAACCGCCAGTTCTGCATGTTGAACGACGTCGGCGACTGGATCGCGGCCTCGAGGAGTTTGGTTTCCTCGGCGGCGGTGAGCCGGTGGGTGGGGTCGAAGGCCTTCACCGACCGTCGCTGGTTGATGGCGTCGAACGTGTCCATGGGCGTTGCATTCCTTGCGTCAGGGAGCCGAATCCGCCGCCGTTGTACGGGAAAACTCGAAAACCCGGGACGGGAGCGAATTTCCAGTCGCCGCAGGCGACACGGCCGACGGCTGGCGGCACTTTTCGATTCAGCTCCTGCCGCTGAATCCGTCGTTCGAGCCGATCACGCTCGAGTCGGAGGACGACGTCGTCCGTCGAGCCCTTCATCTCCTCCGCCATCCAGCGAACGTCGTGGCCGTCGCTACGGATGGCCGTAACGATCGCCGCGTCCACGCCCTCATCGACGATAAATCTCATACCGAATCCGGTTCAGCCACGGCATGGACGGTCTCGTGGGCCATGGCTTCGGCTGCATACTCGAGTGCGGCGAGCACAGCTTCGCGCGTGAGCCGCGGGTGCGACTCGAGGAGTTGATCGATCGATTCCCCACAGGAGAGCTTTCGAAGAATCGTCTCGACCGTAATGCGAGTACCCCGGACAACCGGCTTTCCGGTCATGACGTTGGGATCGGATTGGATCAGGCTGGAAGTCATACAGACCTTTCGGCGAACGGTTGAACGCGCGTACGGCCGTGCAGTACCTGCGTCAAGTGGACGCAGATTGATTTTACCCGTTGTCCGCGGACCAGGGTTATCCCTGCGGGGCTGAGACTCGCGGCCATG
>JBIKKQ010000009.1:0-42276 GCA_044360305.1 Pirellulales bacterium | reverse complement strand
GGTCTTCGAACACGAATTCCGCCACGGGCGACTTGCCGTGGGTGATCAGCAGCTTTCCGCCGGCGAACTGCAGCCCGAACGGCGAATCGGCAGCGATCACCGGCTTCGGCGGCGGGCCGGCGGCCGTCGGCGCGGAGGAACCGGCGGGCGAGTCGGGCTTCACGGGCGCAGACTTCGGCTCCGGATCACCCGGCTTGACCTTCTGCGTGAGCAGGAACGCCGCCACGTCGGCCACCTGCGCGGGCGTCAGCATCTGGCCGAACGCCGGCATCGCCGACGTCCGCAGGTTGCGCCGGTCCTCGATCTGGTCCTTGCGAATCGATACCCGCTCCAACGTGCCCGTGCCCATCTGCACCGCCAGATCGGTCTCCGCAAGGATGACGCCGGTGACGACCCGGCCGTCGTCGGTCTCGATGGCGTGCTGGCCGTAGCCCTCGGTGATGTGGGCATCCGGCGCGACGATCGACTCGACGATGTGCTTGACCGGCGCCCGATAGCCGATGTCGGCGAGCTGCGGGCCGAAGGAGATGGCCTGCTGGCTCAGGCTGTGGCATTTCCCACAGCCGGCAACGGTCTTGAACAACAGTTCGCCCCGCTTCGCGTCCCCCTTCGGCAGTGCTGCAAGGGCCTGGTCCAACGTCGTCGGCGTGGCCAGCGTGGCCAGCGGCAACGGCTCGACCACGACGAAGTAGTTCCCCTTGCCGCCGGCCCGCCCATCGTCGGTGTTGCCCCCGAGGGCGATCCGGCCCGGAGTGGCCACCTCCAGCGTGTAGAGCTGGAACGCGCAGTCGTTGGTGGCGATCTTCTGGTCGCTCGCCCGAAAGCGTTGCCGCAGCCACGCGGGAGGCGTCTTGGCCCGCGTGTCGAAGGCGACGTGCACCCGCGCCGGCACGAGGACGTCGAAGGTGAGGAATTCATCCCCGGCGGAGCCATCGTCCTCGTTCGCCGTCTGCACGAGTTCGGCGTTGAGGAGCGCGTCGGGGATCGCGGTGATCGCGTACCTGCGGTCGGTGTAGACGGGGCTCTCCGGCCGCACCCCGCCGGGAACGGTCCGGTAGGCGTGCGCGCTCCGTGCCTTTATGCCGGTCAGCAGCGACTCGCTGGCCACCTGCTGCGGCACGGGCGCGGGCTTGCCAGACGCCGGCTTTCCGCCGAGCCTCATGTTTGCGAGTTCCACGACGGTCTCGTCGATATCGCCGTCCGCCAGCATCCGCACCTCCTCCGTGCCGATGGCATGCGTCTCCAACAACGCCAGCAACGCGGCCCGCCGCACGCCGGCCCGCTTGTCGAGGAGCAGGTTCTTCAGGTCCGCTGCCGGCAGCAGGCTCCGCAGCCCCTGCCAGGCGGCGTAGAAGGTGACGCGGTCGGTCTCCGTGGCCAGCAAACCGACGACCGCCGGTGCCCGGCCCGTCTGCCGGGCCTGCACGATCGCATCGACGGCGGCAAACCGCAGCCGCGGCTCGGTGCTCTGCAGCAAGTCGGTCACCGCGGCCGGCAGTTCGGCCACCTTGCCGAACTGCCGGATGCGATGCGCGAGGATCCGGATCGCCTGGAGTTGCAGGTTGCCGACGCCCGCCTCGCCGCGGTCGCGGCCTGGCACGGTCCCGGCGGCCGCCCGGGCGAAAAACGCCTCGATCGTCGCGTCCTCCGGCGCGATCCGGCCCAGCGTCCACGCCGTCCACGTCTCCTGCATCCTCGACAGGCGGCCCGACTCCAGCGCGGCCACGAGTTCGGCCTTCACCGCCGCCCCGCGGCGCACCAGTTCATCCGCCGCGTCGATCCGCCACACCGGCAGCGGCCCGGTGAAATCCTCGATAAGTTCGGCGACCGACCACTCCTGCGCTGGCTTGGCACGCTTCGACGTCTGCCAGTTGGCCGGCGGAGCTTCCTTCCAGCGGACGTGGAAGATCCGCCCCTCGTTGTCCCACTTGCCGCTCTTCAAGTCTTCGTCGTTCTTGAGCGTCGAACCGTAGGCGGCGCTCCAGCCGAGAATCCACAGGCTGCCGTCCGGTCCGATCTCGATGTCGGTGGGACGGAAGAGTGCCTTGCCCCCCTGCACGAATGGCTGCCATCCGCCACGCTCGTCGGAACCGGGGCGGGGCATCATCAGGGCGCCGTCCCACTGCGGACGCCATACAAACGTGGTCTTGCGCAGGAAGTCGTTGATGAGGAACACGCCACGATACGCGGGGGGCATCTGCGGCGAGTCACAGAACACGATGCCGGTGCCCGAACCTTCGCCGAGCGTGCTGCTCACCGGCGCGGTGGGGGGATGCGGCTGCGGTCCCCAGTGGGCGCTCCACGAGTGGCTCCAGCCGAAATGCGCGTTCCAGAACGGCATGAAGATGCGATCGCCGCCGTTGCCGTCGTTGTCGGTGCCGATCCAGTTGAAGGCGTCGTCGAGCGTGATGTCCCAGGGGTTCCGCATGCCCCGCGAGACGATCTCCAGGTTCGCGCCGCCGTCCTCACACCGCAGCACGCCCCCCTCCCGCCCCTGATCATCGGGCGGCGTGTGATAACTCCGCTTGTACTCGTTCTTTCTGAAGGTCGCCGGCGGCGGAAAGACGGGCCAGTCCGGATGCACCTTCTCGTGCCAGAGTTTCATGAACTCCCGCGGCGCCGGCCCCTTCGGCCCCTGCGGCGCGTTCGGATTCGAATAGCCCTTGGAATTGCCCTTCGACATGTAGAGTTTTCCGTCGGGTGACCAGTTGAGGCCGTGCAGGGCGTGCTCGAGGTTGCCGAGATCGCCGTAGATCCGCACGTACTCGTCGGCCTCGTCGTCGCCGTCGAGATCGCGGACGACCGTCAGGTCGGGGGCATTGGCGACCCACAGATCCCGGCCCCGCCATGCCAGGCCCTGGATCGTGTTGAATCCCGTCGCGAACTCCCGCGTCCTGTCCGCAACTCCGTCGCCGTCCGTATCCTCGACGATGACGACCGAATCCCCTGGTGTGGTGGGCGTGGGCATGCGGTACTGCGGCCCCATGCCGACGAACATCCGCCCCCGGGCATCGAAGGCCAGGGAGCAGGGCTGGCGGACGAGCGGTTCACGGGCGAAGAACCGGATCTCGAATTCCGCCGGCACCGTGGGCAGGGCGGCGCGATCGGCGTTTGGGTCGTCGAACGCCCGGACCTCCGCCATGCACGCCCAGAAACAGATCGCCACGAGCCAGCGGCAACGCCCGATCATGGATCCTCCTCGCAAGCACCGGCGACGTTCAGGCAGACCAATCGTAGGATTCTATTCTTGCCGCCGAGGCGGCCACAAACAGCGGTTCAGCCGGCCGCGGCTCCGGGATCGGCCGCGGCGATCCGGTTGGCAAGATCGCCGAGGAACCGTGCGGCCGGGCCGCCATCGACGATCCGGTGATCGAACGTGAGCGACAGCGGCAGTTGCCGCTGGAGCACGAAGCCCTCCTGGCCCCCGGGCGGGGGCACGGGCTGCATGCGAATCGCCCCCACGCCGAGGATCGCCGCCTCCGGATGGTTGATCACGGGGGTGAAGAACTCGATCCCGTACGAGCCGAGGCTGGTGAGCGTGAACACGCCCCCCTGCATGTCGCCGGCGGTCAGCCGGCCGTGGCGGGCGCGTTCGACCAGCCCGCGCGTCTGCCGCGCCAGGTCGTGGAGCGGCAGCGCCGCCACGTCGCGAACCACCGGCACCACGAGACCGCCGGGCGTGTCCACCGCCAGACCGATGTCGATCCGGTCGCCGGGCAGGACGAGCCGCGTCTCCTCCCAGCGGGCGGCGAGCAGCGGATGGACCCGAATCGCTTCGGCGAGGATTTTGAGCAGCATGTCGTTGAGCGTGGCGGCGTCGGCGCCGGCGGCGGCCTTGCAGGCCACGCGGGCGGCGAGCAGCGCGGTCGCGTCGGCCCACGCCGTCAGCGTGACCGGCACCGTCTCCTGCCGGCTGCGGACCATCTGCCTGGCGATCGTCCGCCGCGTCTGCGTGATCGGCACCGCCGGGCCGGCCGCCAGGGGCGCCGGCGCCGGCCCGGCCATCCTGCCGGGGCCGCCGGTCGGCACGGCGAGCACGTCACGCTCGCGCACCCGGCCCTGAACGCCGGTGCCTCGAATGGTGGCGACGTCGATTCCCCGTTCGCGGGCGGCACGCCGCGCCCGGGGAGTGGCTCGCGGGTCGTCCATGGGCGCCGCGGCCGGCGGCATAGCCCGCACCGGACCACGAGGCGGCAGGAGATCGTCCGCCGACAGCCTGCCGCCCGGCAGCCCGGGGACGACCGTCGCCAGATCGATCCCGAGTTGTCTGGCCAGCCGGCGCACAGTCGGCGACGCCGCCGCGGGCACGGGGCCGGCATCCGGGCCGCCGCGGATCGCCGCCGGTTGGGCCGCCACAGGCGCCGCTGTCGCCGCCGGAGGCGGTGCCGGCCGGGTGGGCGGAGCCGAGCCGGCGGCGGCCACGGCCGGCGCCGCCGACTGCCACGTCGGCGACTCGCCCTTGCCGCAGAGTTTCGCGATCACGCGGCCCACGAGCACGGTCTGCCCGGCGGCGGGTGCGTCGGGCGCGAGGTGCAGGACCCCGCCATCGACGGCCTCGATTTCCTGCGTCGCCTTCTCCCCCTCGAGCATGAACAGCGGTTCGCCGGGCTTCACCTCGTCGCCCGGCTGCATGAGCCAGCCGGCGAACACACCCTCCTCCATCGACCAGCCGAGCCGGGGGATCGTGACGTCTGCTGCCATCGGGTGTCGTGCTCCTCGGGCGTGCCCTGTCGACGTTGCGTGGTTCGCGGCTCACTCGGCGAGAAGGCTGCGGATCGCCGCCTGGATCGCGGCCACCGAGGGGAGCAACTCGGCCTCGAGCACGGGGCTGTAGGGGGTCGGCGAGGGCAGCCCGCACAACCGCCGCACCGGCGCATCGAGGTCGTCGAAACCGCGGTCGGCGGCCAGCGCCGCCACCTCCGCCGCGAGACCGCAGGGACCGGCCGGCTCGTCGACGACGAGCAGTCGCCCGGTCTTGGCAAGCGAGGCGAGGATCGCATCGCTGTCGAGGGGCGCGACCGTCCGCGGGTCGATCACCTCGATGCTCGCCCCCTCCTTCGCGAGCGCCTCGGCGGCGGCGAGGCAGAGGTGATTCATCCGCCCGACGGCCACGACGGTGGCGTCGCTGCCCGCCCGGGCGATCCGGGCCCGGCCGAAGGGGATCTCGAAGTCGGCCTCCTCGACCGGCCCCTTCACCTGGAGGATCTCGCGGTGCTCGAGGAACAGCACGGGGTCGTCCCCGCGCAGGGCATGGGCGAACAGCCCCTTGGCGTCACGCGGCGTCGAGGGCACGACCACCCGCAGGCCCGGCACCTGGGCGAGCATGCCGTAGTAACTGCCCGAGTGGTGCGTGGCCGCCGAGTGCCCCATGCCGATGCAGCCGCGGAGCACGACCGGCATCCGCAGCCGGCCGCTCGACATGAACTGCATCTTGGCGATCTGGTTGACGATCTCCCCCCAGGCGTCGAGGAGAAAGTCGACGAACATGAAGTCCACGACCGGCCGGCCGCCCGCCATCGCCGCGCCGCAGGCGAGCCCCGTGAAGCCGCGTTCGCTGATCGGCGTGTCGCGGAGCCGGTCGGGCCCGTACTTGGCGAACAGCCCCGCCGTGGTGCGGAAGTTGCCGCCGCGCCGGCCGATCCCCTCGCCGAGGACGAAGATCGAGGGATCGGCCGCCATCGCCGCGTCGAGCGCCTCGACCGTCCCCTGGATGAACGACACCTGCCGGGCGGCCGGATCGGCTGGCGGCTCGACCACCTGCCGCGGTCGGGCGTAGACGTGCGTCGTCGCGTCGGCCGGCGCCGGCTCCGCCGCCTGCTCCGCGGCCGCGCGGCCCCGGGCCACGACGTCGGCCACCTCTGCCTCCACGGCGTCGAGATCCCGGCCGGCGATGCCGTGATCGCGTTCGAGCACGTGGCGAAAGGCCGCGATCGGGCAGCGGTCCTTCCAGGCAGCCACCTCCTCGCGGGTCCGATAGTCGAAGTCGCCCATCCCCTCGGCATGGGCCCGCGTCCGGTAGGTCTTGCACTCGATGAGCGTGGCGCCCCCGCCGGCCCGCGCCCGGGCCACCGCCCGGCCGGCGGCGGCATGCACGGCGAGCACGTCGTTGCCGTCCACCTCCTCCCCCGGGAGGCCGTAGTTGGCGGCCCGCCGGCCGACGTCGGGGATGCCGCTGGCCTCGCGGAACGGCACCTCGGTCGCGAACTCGTTGTTCTCGCAGATGAACAGCACCGGCAGTTTCCAGATCGCGGCCATGTTCAGCCCCTCGTGGAAGGCGCCGTTGTTGACCGCGCCGTCGCCGAAGAATGCCGCCGCCACCCCGTCGTTCCCGGCGAGCTTGAACGCGTAGCCGCCCCCCGCCGCCTGGAGGATGCACGGGCCGACGATGCCGCTGGTGCCGAGGAGTCCGATCTCCGGGGCGAACAGGTGCATGCTGCCGCCGCGGCCCCGCGAGCAGCCGGTGACGCGGCCGAAGAGCTCGGCGATGAGCTGCTCCGGGGGCAGCCCCTTGGCGAGTGCATGACCGTGGCCGCGGTGGGTGCTGAAGACGACGTCGGCCGGCTGGAGGTGCCCGCAGACGCCGGCCGCGATCGCCTCCTGGCCGACGTAGGTATGGCAGGCGCCGTGGATCAGGCCGCGCTGGTGACAGCGGGCGAGCTCCTCCTCGGTGAGCCGGATCGTGAGCATCGCGCGGAACAGCCGCAGCAGTTCGTCGCGGCCGAGGCCCGCAGCGGCGGCCTCCGGCACGAGCGCGGGACGCGGCTGCGCCGCGCCGGCTGAACGTTCGGTCGTGCCCTTCATGCCTCGTCTCCCGCCGTGCTGGGCCCCATCGTGCCACCCGCGTTCATCGCCAAGTTGCCGCCATCCATCGGAATCAGCGCGCCCGTGATCCACGCCGACGCGTCGGAGGCGAGGAGCACGATCAGCCCCTGGATGTCCTCGGGGCGGCCGAGCCGCCCCCGGGGGATTCCAGAAAGCCATTTATGTTCCATCGCAGGATCGGCGGCAATCCGTTTTTCCAGCCCGGGATTCATCACCTGGGCCGGCAGGATGGCGTTGACGCGGATGCCGCGCGGGGCCCACTCGGTGGAGAGTTCGCGGGTCATCTGGGCCACGGCCCCCATCGCCATCGCGTAGGCGATGTGGCCGCGGCCGAGCGACGACACCCCGCCGATGCTGCCGATGTTCACGATCGACCCGCCCCCCCGGCGGAACATCCGCACGGCGGCCTCCCGGCAGTGGGCGAACCGTCCGACGACGAGATTCTCCAGCACCGTGCGGATCTGCTCCGCCGTGATCGCCAGCGGGTCGGCCATCAGGCCGTCGCCGGCGATGTTGGCGAGGAAATCGACGCGGCCGAACTCGCCGTCGATCCACTCGAACAGCCGCCGGGCCGCCTCGACGCTCGACGTGTCGTGAACTCGTGGCACCGACCGCCCGCCCGCCGACGCAATCTCGCTCGCCGTGGCGGCGAGGCCCGCCTCGTCGCGGTCGAGCATCACGACCGTCGCGCCGTGGGCGGCGAGGGCGAGGCTGGCAGCCCGGCCCATGCCGCTGGCGGCCCCCGAGACGACGGCGATTTTGCCAGACAGGTCGAAGAGTGGCGGCGCTGCTCGGTTCATGCGGGTGACCATCGGGAAAAGGGTGGGAACGGGTCCGGAAATCAGCCCGGGCGACCGACGGGGTGGACGGCCGCGCGGCGTTCGATCGCCCACCAGGCGACGGCGGCCATGAGCATGCCCCAGGCCATCGCGATCACCATCGGGCCGACCCCGAACGTGCCGATGACCTTGGGGGCGAAGATGCCGCCGATGTTGGCGACCGAATTGACGAGCGCGATGCCGGCGGCGGCGGCGACGCCGCCGAGGAACAGCGGCGGCAGCGCCCAGAAGACCGGCAGCACCCCCATCATGCCGGCCTGCGCGAGACACAGGCCGACGAGCTTCCCCCACGGGCCGACCGGCAGCAGGGCGAGGAGCCAGCCGGCCGCTGCCACGGCGAGCGAGCCCAGCACGACCGGGGCCCGCCGGCCGCCCGCGTCGGAGATGCGGCTCGTGGCGAGCATGGCGATCACCGCCGCCACCTGCGGCAGCGCGGAGAGCAGTCCCACCTGCCAGAACAGGCCCGCCCGGTCGCCCCCCGGTCCGACGAGCTGCGGCTCGAACGATTCCTTGATCAGCTTCGGCAGGTACGCGCCCGTGGCGTTCGTGCCGATCGCCACGCTCAGATAAAGGCCGATCAGGATCCAGACGCGGACATCGGCCAGCGCCGAGAACTTATCGCTGCCCCCGGCCTCGAGCCGCCGGCCGTCTTCCAGCGCGCTGTCGGCGCGGAGCCAGTCACGTTCCTCCGCCGTGAGCCAGGCCGCGTCCTGCGGGCCGTCGGGAAGCAGGAACAGCACGGAGATGCCGAGCAGCACGGAGGGGATCCCCTCGAGGATGAACAGCCACTGCCAGGCGGCGAGCCCCCGCACGCCCTCCATCGAATCGAGGATCAGGCCGGCGGCGAGGTTGCCCAGCAGGGTGGCAACCGGGATCGCCAGCATGAACCAGGCCGTCACGCGCGCCCGCACGGTGGCCGGGAACCAGGCCGTCATGTAGTAGATGATGCCCGGGAAGAACCCCGCCTCGGCCACGCCGAGGAGGATCCGGGCGGCGAAATAGCTCCACGGTCCGACCACCCAGGCCGTCAGCGCCGACACCAGCCCCCACGAGATCATGATCCGGGCGATCCAGCGTCGGGCGCCGAACCGGCGCAGGAGCATGTTGCCCGGCACCTCGAAGGCCAGGTAGCCGACGTAAAAGATGCCGTAGCCCCAGTCGATCACACCGTCGGAGAGGCCGAGTCCCTCCTGCATCTTCAGCCGGGCGAAGCCGACGTTGGCCCGGTCGATGATGTTGAAGGCGTAGAGCACCGCCAGAAACGGCACCAGCCGCCAGATCACCTTCCCGGTCGTCCGCCGGCCGAAGTCGGTCATGGCTTCGCGTCCCCGCCGGGCGCGACGAGGGCCAGGGCCCGGCCGTAGCCGCCACGGGTGGCCGCGATCTTGATGGGGGCGAAGATGAAGTGCGCCTCGCGGCCGGCGATCGCCTCGACGCCGGCGAGCATCTCCACGACGACCAGGCCCCTGGTGGCCGCCAGCCAATCCACCTCACGGGCGACCTCGGGATCGACGCCGCCGAGCGTGGGGCCGTCGGTGCCGACGCAGCGGACGCCCCGGTCGGCGAGATAGGCGACGGCCTCGGGCGTCACGGCCGGCCAGCCTTCGGCCGCCCCCGACAACGGTGCCGCCAGACAGGGATCGACCGCGGGCCCCGCCGGCAGCGGCTTGAAATGCCTGGCGGTGTGCCCCGTGAGGAAGATCACCACCTCGCCGGCGACGAACGGCCGCGTGGCGGCGTGCCGCTCGAGCGCTGCCCGGGTCACGAGCGGACCGCCGGGCCTGCCGGCGGCGAAGGTCCCCGTGCCGACCAGCCCGCGGACGTCGACGACGTGCGCCGGTCCCATCATGCTCGCCAGCGATGCGTCGGCGGTGCGCAGGCTGGACGTGCCCAGCGGCCCGTGCCGCTTCTCGTAGGCGGCCACCGCGGCCCTGATCGGCGGTTCGGCGGCGGCGATCTCGGCCCGGTCGGCCGGCAGGGAGAAGCTCGGCAGCACGACGTGCGTGCCGGCGAAACTGTCGAACAGGTGGCCGAGCGCGAAGAACGGACCGCGTTCCTTGGAGAAGGCATTGAGAACCTTGGAAATGTAACGCCCCCCCTCCTCTCCGGGCCCCCAGCCGGGCCAGACGACGGGGAACTGCTCGTCGAGCGTGACCGACAGGTCGACGACGGCCCGGGCCTTCGCCCGGGCGATGAGCGCGGCGGCGAGTTTCGGCTCCGTGACGGCGAGCATCCGACACTCGCCCCCCGAGCCCCCCGCGTGCTTGGCGGCGAGGATCGCCACGAAGGCCCCGGTCGCCGGCAGGCTGCCGAGATTCGTGGCGCACTCCACCCACACCATGCCGCGGCTGCTGCCGGCCCGATGGGTGGCGACGGCGAGGTTCGGCAGCGGTCCCATGCTCGCGCCGTCGATGGCCAGCGTCTTCACGCCCCGATCGGCGAGATAGGTCATCGTCTCCGGCTTCGGTGCCGCCCAGCCGGGGGTCTTTTTGCGCAGCGCGTCGGCCACGAACCGCTCCCCCTCCGGGAACGGCTTGTAGTAGGCGTCGGTGTAGCCGGTGCGGAAGCAGACCACGTCGCCGGGGCCGACGGGGCGGTGGGCCAGCTCCCATTCGCGGACGTGCTCCGGGCCGATCAGGAAACTCTCCCCCGGCGCGGCCTGGTCGCGGTGCTTCGTCAGGTCGATGACGCACGCCGCCCCGCAGAACTGCCAGGCGGGTATCTTCTCGCCGGTGACGACGCCCATCGGGCCGGCCCCCTCGAGCCCGGAGTCGGGCGGAGGCACGAAATGCGCTGGCGCGTCCCACTGGGTGCCGGTGTGCTCGTCGATGACGAGCATGTCGCGATGCCGGCCGGCGCGACCGAACGTCGCCGTCGGCACGACGGCCAGCGGCGTCATGCCGACCGGCCAGACACAGGGCATGTCGGCGGCCACGGTGAGCGACAGGTCGGCGACGGCCGGAGGCTCGGCGGCATCCGCCTGCCGCACCTGGGTGGCAAGCGCGGCAACCAGAAGGATCACGGGCCGGAGCAGGATTCCCGACGGATTCGAGCACGACATGGACCGGTCCTCGGTGTGCGGGCGTGAGGCGAGATCGCTCGTCGGAGCCGCTCCCATCGACGCGGGCGGATCGAATGAGCGTATGCTGCACCAGGGGGGCTCTGCAATCGGCCACCATGCCCGACGCGTCGCGTCGTCACTGCCTCCGGACCGGGCGTTCGCCGGGGGCGTCCGCATCGGCTGCTCCTCAGGCCGGCGGATCGAGGCCGACGAGCGCCGCGGCGGCGGCCAGTTTGTCGCGGACGTCCATCGGCAAGGGGATGCCGGCCGACTCGGCGGCCCGGTGGCAGCTCCACTCGCGCTCGCCGGGCAGCAGCACCCGCTCGACGCCGGCGGCCGTCGGTGCCTCGTGGATTTCCCGGACCAGGCTGCGCATCGCGGCCTCGTACTCGCTCCGGTCGCAGATCGAGGCCACGTCCACAGCCACCATTCCGGCCGCATGCCGCGACGGCGATTCGGGCGGATCGGCCATCCAGCTGCCGACCTGCGAGACCACCGCACCGCCGCTGATGACGCCGGAGAGGATCTCGGCGAGAACCGCGAACCCGTAGCCCTTGTGGCCAGCCATCGGGGCCAGCGCCGCCTGCGCCGGGTACAGACTGCCGTCGCTCGTCGGCCGGCCATCGGCCCCGACGAGCCAGTCGGGCGGAATCGGTTCGCCGCGGGCGACGGCGGCGTAGACCTTGCCGCCGGCGACGGCCGCCGTCGAGATGTCGAACAGCAGCGGCGGCCCGTCGGGCCGGGGCGCGGCCCAGGCGAGCGGGTTGCTGCCGAGCACGGCCCGCCGCGAACCGGGAGCTGCCACCGACGGCGTGTCGTTGCCGACGACGAGCCCGAGGCAGCCGGCGCGGGCCGCCTGCACCGCGTAGAAGCCGGCGGCCCCGATGTGGCCCGTGTTGCGGATCGACACCGACGCCACGCCGACCTGCTTCGCCTTGGCGACCGCCAGCCGCATCGCCATTCCGCAGCCCACCTGGCCGAGCGCCGCGTCGCCGTCCACGACCGCCCAGGCCGGGCCCTCGCGCACGACCTTCGGCTGCCCGTGTGGCCGGTAGCCGCCGGCCAGCAGCTTGCGCAGGTAGCCGGCGAGAAGTTTCGTGCCGTGCGTATGCACGCCCATCATGTCGGCGAGCACGAGCGGTTCGGCGATCGCGTCCGCCGCCTCGGCGGACAACCCGGCCCGGATGCCGGCCGCCCGCACGAAGGTCGTGAGTTCGGCGACCGCGATCGGGCCGACGGAAGCGGGTTCCGCGGTCATCGGGCGGCTTCCCTGACGGTGTAGCCGAGATCGCCGAGGAGCTTCGCCAGGTGGCGGCGGTAAGGCTCCTCCAGCGGCAGCACCGGCGGGCAGGGATCGCCCACATGAGGCCCGATGAAGTTCAACGCCGCCTTCATGATGCTGAACCAGTGCGGCCCCTCGCCGCGGGACTGGTAGGCGGCAAACTGCATCCGCACCAGCGGCGCGAGCTGCGCCCACAGCCGACGCGCCGTCGGCAGATCGCTGCGTTCCGCGATCGCCTCGTAGACCTTGCGGGCGAAGCCCGGCACCATGCTCGGCACCCCAGAGATCCAGCCGTGGGCGCCGTGGCACAGGCCCTCGAAGGCGACCGTGTCGATGCCGGCGTAGATCTTGAGCCTGCCGCCGGTCGCCTGGAGCAGTTCGCAGATCCGGTCGGGCTCGGGGTTCGACATCTTCACGCCGCCGATCGCCCCCTCCTCGAACAGCGTGGCGAGGTGGTCGGTCCTCAGATCGACGCCGGTGAGCGGGATGTTGTGGTACAGCACCGTCGGGATCGAAACCGCCTCGGCGATCCGCCGGTAGTGGACCATTACCTGCGCGGGCGTCGGAGCCATGTAGTAGGGGGGCACGATCAGCATCGCGTCGGCCCCCGCAGCCTCGGCATGCCTGGCCAGCGCCACCGCGCCGGCGGTCGTGCAGTGGGCCGTCCCGGCGACGACCGGCAACCGTCCGTCATTGGCCGCGACCGCGGCTTCGAGCACCGCCTTGCGCTGGTCGTTCGTCAGGGCGGCGAACTCGCCGGAACTGCCCAGCGGCGAGAGGGCATGGGCGCCTTCGGCGATGATCCAGTCGATGTGGGGCTTGATGCGGGAGAGATCGAGCGAGCCGTCGGCGGCGAACGGCGTGACCGTCGACGCGGCGACGCCGTTGAACAGCGGCTTGGGCACGGGGGCGTCCTTTCCGGGGAAGCGGGGCCGGCTCAGGCGGGAACGCCCCGCGGTCCGGTGACCCCGTTGACGATCGATGGAAGCGGCTCGCCACGCACGGCCGCCACGGCGAGTCGGGCCGCCGAGGTGCGGAGCCGATGGACGGCGGCGGCGCTGACGCTGGCGACGTGCGGCGCGAGGAGCACGTTCGGTCGGCCGAGGATCGGATGGCCGGCCGGAATCGGCTCGGGACTGAAGACGTCGAGCGCGGCCCCGGCGACCCTGCCGGCGTCGAGCGCGGCGACCAGCGCGTCCGGATCGACGAGGTCCCCGCGGGACAGGTTCACGACCAGCAGGCCCGGCTTCGCGGCGGCGAGCGTCGCGGCCCCGATCAGGCCCCGCGTCTCGGGGAGCGACGGACAGTGGAGCGTGACGAGGTCGCTGACCGCGAGCAGTTCGTCGAGCGGCACGGCCTCCGCGCCGACGGCGGCGACCGCCTCCCTGGTCGCGACGGGGTCGCTGACCAGCACCCGGCCGCCGCAGGCCACCAGCCGCCGAACCACGCCCCGCCCGATGCGGCCGAACCCGACCACGCCGCAGGTCATCGCGGCCAGCGTGCGGAACTCGGCCGGCGGCGCGACCAGCTTCCAGCCCCCCTCGTGGACGAGCCGGCTCTGCGGTGCGACCTGCCGCGTCAGGCCGAGAATGAACGCCAGCGTGTGATCGGCCACCTCGTCGATGCAGTAGTCGGGCACGTTGCAGACAGGAATGCCCCGGGCCCGCGCCGCGGCGAGATCGACGTTGTCGACGCCGATCCCGTAGCGGACGATCGCCCGCGCCCGGCTCATCGCCCCCACCACGTCGGCGTTCACCGGGGCGAACTGCGTGATCACCGCGTCGGCCTCGGCGACCGCCCCGGCCAGAACGGCGGGGTCCTTCGACCGGACATCGACGAGCCGCGCCCCGGCGGCGGACGCGATCGACTCCTCGATCGAGAGGTCGGGAAACGAATGGTCGGTGACGACGATGTTCATGACGGGCCTGCCGGGTTCATTTGGCCGCGGAGCCCGTGACCAAACCGGACCGTGCCCCGCGGGCTCGGCAGCCTAAACGGATGCCGGGGGGAACACAATGTCGTGGGGCGATCCCCCGCCGCGGGGCATGGCCGCCGCGGGCCGCATCCGGCCGGCCCGAGCCGCTTGACCAAGCCCCAGGTCCACGCCCCTACACCAGCCCGCGCCGCACCGCCCACACGGCCGCCTGCGTCCGGTCGGTGACGGCGATCTTGCGCAGGATGTTTTGCACGTGTTCCTTCACGGTCTCGACGCTGATCGTCAGCGACTGGGCGATTTCCTTGTTCGACAGCCCGAGCGCCATGTGACGCAGTACCTGCGTCTCACGCTGCGTCAGGGGAATGTCCGGATCGGGGGTGGCGACGCGATTGGCCATCGTCGTGGCCACGCGCCGCAGTTCGCCGGCCCGCATCGGAAGCTGGCCGGCTGCCGCGCCGGTGATCGAATTGATCAGTTCGCTGCGGGTGCACCCCTTGAGCATGTAGTCGTGGGCCCCGGCGGCGACCGCCCGGGCGACGTAGGTCGGGTTGTCGAACGTCGAGAGCATCACGCAGCGGACCGCCGGCTGGTCCGCCCGGATTTTCTCCAGCGCCGCGAGTCCGTCCTTGCCCGGCATGCGGATGTCGATGAGCACGACGTCAGGCTTGAGCTTCTTGGTCAGTTTCACGGCCTCGTCACCATTGCTGGCCTCACCGACGATCTTCACGTCGGACCCGGTGAGCAGGCTCGCCAGCCCACGGCGGACCACCTCGTGGTCGTCCGCAATCACAACTTTGATCGGCATGTCGTCTCGTTCGCGAATACGCGGCTCCTGTGGCTGAAGTGATGGGGAGACCGGAACTCCGGGGGGCTCGCCCGCGACTCCGCCCGACTACTCTACAAAATCAACATTTTTGATTCAATCGCCGGCAGGTTGCCCGCGGGCCGCAGCCAGCATGCGGTCGGCTCCCTGGAGCCGCAATTCCGCCGCGATTCGCCGGCCGAGATCCTCGGGCGATTCGTCCGCGGGGCTGGAAATCGCCTCCGCCGTCACCGACGAGACACGACCGTCCGCCTCCGCGAAGACGGCCGCGCCGAGCCGCAGCCCGTCCGCCTCCTGCCGTGCCCACCCGCCTATCGGAGCGAGGCACCCACCCGCCAGGGACGCGAGGCAACTGCGTTCGGCACGCACCGCCGCATGGGTCGTCGGACAGTCGAGCAGGCTGACGGCGGCCCGTGTCCGGCCATCATCGGTCCGAACCTCGATCGCCAGCGCACCCTGGGCAATGGCCGGCCAGAAACGTGGCGGCCGGAGCACCTCGGTAACCCGGTCGGCGAGCCCGAGGCGGGCGAGCCCGGCGCCGGCCAGGATCAGGCAGTCCACCTCCCCGGCATCGAGCTTCCGCAGCCGGGTGTCGACGTTGCCGCGAACGGGGCGGACTTGGAGGTCGGGCCGAGTCGCGCGGACCTGGACGACGCGGCGGATGCTCGATGTGCCGACGACCGCACCGGCGGGGAGCGTGGCGAGCGTGCCGGCGGTCCGCCCGACGAGGACGTCGAACGGCTCCGCGCGGCCGGGCACGCAGGCCAGCGTCAGCCCGTCCGGCAGGCTGGTGGGAAGGTCCTTGCAGCTGTGGACGGCGGCGTCGATGCGGCCGTCGAACAGCGCCTGTTCCAGCTCGCGCACGAACACGCCGTCGGATCGGCCGGCGGCGACGAGCCCCGCGATCGTAACGTCGGTCCGCAGGTCTCCGACCGTGGCGATCGTCACCAGTTCGACGTCGATGCCCGCCCCACGCAGGGCGGCGGCGAACCCTTCGGCCTGGGTCCGCGCCAACAGGCTGCCCCTGGTGCCGAGTCGCAGGAATGGCCGGTTGCTCATGGGGACGATTCTCCCGGATCGCGGCCCCGGCGTCGATCCGGATCCGAGCGTCGGTCAGGCATCCGGCCCTCCGACCGCGTCCTGCTCCCGCTCCGCCCGGGCGGCAGCCGCCACGAACACCGCCTCCACCCCGGCGGCGAGCAGCGTTGCCCGACAGGCGGAGCAGGTGCCGCCCGTGGTCACGACGTCGTCCACCAGCAGCACCCGCCGGCCGGCTTGTCCCGGCAGCGCCCGAAACGCCCCCCTCACGTTGCCGCGCCGCGACTCGAACGGCAGCTGGTTCTGCGGCGGCGTGGACCGGGTGCGCACCAGGGACGATACCAGCGGCCGGGAGATCGCCGCCGCCACGCCGCGGGCGATCTCCCCCGCCGCCGACGCTCCGCGCACCGCCCGGCGCCACCAGTGCATCGGCACGGGCACGACGACGTCGATCCGCCACGCGGCGAGCGTCGCGGCGTGCCGCTCCGCGCACAGTGCCCCGAGGGCCGCAGCCAGCGGCTCTCCGCCCGGCCGCTTGGCCCGCAGCACGAGCCGGCGCAGCTCGTCGCCGTAGGCGCCGAGCACCACGATCCCGTCCCAGTCGTCGCGGCCGCCGCGACCGTGGCAGCCGCCGGCGGGACAGGAGCCGCCACACCGCGCGCACCGCTCCGGCGCCGCCAGGATGCGGCGGCAGGCGGTGCAGATCGCGGCCGCGCCGGAGATCGTCGCGAGATCGGCTCCGCAGGCGGCGCACCGCGGCGGACAGAGCAGATCGAGCCCCCTGCCGGCCAGCCGGGCCACCCCGCTCCGCACCACGTCCGGCCATGCCATGGAGATTTTCCCGCGCCGCACGCGGCGGACGGCCGCCTTCGGCCCCGTTGACGCTCGCCCCGCGAATGCCTACCCTCCGCCACCCCGCGCGGCCATGCGGGAAGCCTGCGGCCGTGCCCCCATCGTGCCCCGGCAGCCATCCGAGTCAAGCACCCATGCTGATCGACCGGTACATCACCCGGGCGCAGGTGAACGCGTTCGTGGTCGTGTTCGTCAGCCTCGCCGGCCTGTACATCGTGTTCGACGCCTTCACGAACATGGACGAATTCAGCTCGCACGCGGCGCAGCGCGGGGGCCTGGCCCGGGTGCTCGGAGCGTATTACGGCGTCCGCCTGATCTGGTTCTTCGACGCCGCCAGCCCGGTGATCACGCTGGCCAGCGCGATGTTCGCGCTCGCCTGGCTCGAGCGGCATAACGAACTGACGGCCCTGCTCGCCGCCGGCATCGACCGCTGGCGGCTGGCCCGGCCGACCCTCGTGTTCGCGACCGTCGTCAGTCTCGTCGCCGTGGCCAGTCGCGAGACCGTGATCCCCCGCGTCCGCCAGGCCTTCGCCCGCAACGCTCAGGACCTTGCCGGGGACAATCGCCGGGACTTCTCGGCCCGGTACGACAACGCGACCGAAATCCTCTTTCGTGGTGCCTGCTCGCAGGCCGGCCCGATGCGAATCGAGGCGCCGAGCCTCGTGCTCCCCGCGCAGTTCCAGCGAGACGAGTACGGCAACCAGATCGATGCGGCCGAGGCCCTGTGGCGGCCCGCCACCGCCGACCATCCCGCCGGCTACCTGCTCAACGGCGTCAGCGAACCGGCCGAGATCGACACCCTGCCCCAGCTCGAGGCAGCCGGCCGGCCGGCCGTGATCACCCGGGCGACGGCGGCGTGGCTCGAACCGCGTCAGTGCTTCGTGTGCAGCGACGTGACCTTCGAACAGCTCGTCGGCGACGCGAACTGGAGCCAGTACTCGTCCACTCCGGAACTGGTCGCCGCCCTGCGCAATCCCGCCCTTGGCCTTGGGACGGAGGTGCCCGTGCGGATCCATGCCCGGTTCACGACCCCGCTCCTCGACATGGTGCTCACGCTGCTGGGCATTCCGCTCGTGCTCGGGCCGATCCGCCGTGGCGTGTTCGTGGCCATCGGCCAGTGCGTGCTGATGACGATCGTGTTCTTCCTCGTCGTCATGGGCTGCCACGCGCTGGCCGCGAGCGACGTCCTCGGCCCGGCGGCGGCGGCCTGGCTGCCGCTGCTGGTGCTCGGCCCGCTGGCGGCCTGGCGGGCCCAGCCGATGTGGCAGTGAGGCCCGGCCGCTACTCGGCGATCTGGACGCTCCGGGCCGTGAGCGGCGCAAGCGCCGCGACCGGCACGGTGGCCGCCACGTCCTTCGGCACCCGCCAGCCGAGCACCACGCACGACTTCTGCCGCGGCTCGGCCGACACCCAAATCTCGGTGATCCCCGGCTGCCGCTTCTCGACCGGGGATCCGGCATCGACCAGGTCGAAGGGCTGGTTACCGTCGAGCGTCAGCACGTCCCACGTGCGAGCCTGCCCCGCGGCGTCCTGCACCTGCCGAGGCTCCCTGGCCCAGGTGGCCTTGTCGAACGACTCGTCGCCCCGGACCTGTTCGAGGATCGACCGCTTGACCTCGTCCCGACGCCGCTCGGCCGTCGGCACGACCCAGACGATCAGCATGACCGGGAACTGGGTCGTCCCCACCGGCCGCATCACCCGGTAGGCAGCGGCGAAGCCGGGCACGTCGCGTAGGAACGGGGGCGTCGCAAGTTTCGGATCGTCGATCTGATCGACGAACTCCCGCGGCAGCCGGAGCGTCGCGGCGCCGCCGGCGCAGGGGGTGGGCTCCGTGGCGAGCGGCGCGAACTCCGCCGCTCCGCCGTAGGCCCGGAGCCGTTCCGCGTGCTCCCGGTCGTAGCCGGCTGACGAGCAGCCGCCGATCAGCAGGCCGCAGGCGGCGCACAGGGCCAGCCGCCGGTTCGCCGCTCGCGCGAGGCGGGTTCGGCCGGCCGATTCCCCCGCGGCGTCGCCGACCGCACCGCCTTCTCCGACCATGCCGCGCGGCCGATTGGTCGGGACAACCCGCACGATCCGCGCCACGCTCACCGCCGCCAGCCCTTGCCGCATCGCCCTTCCTTTGCCAAGCCTTTTTTCTTCACGCCGTCCCCCCTGCCTGCCGATTCGATTCTTGCGAACGGGAGTTCGCCGCCACGGGCCGTTGCCCGGGACCCCAGCGAGGCAGGGAGTGCCGCCAGCCATGAACCTTCAGACTACCAGATTCGGCCAGATCGACGTCGACCCGCGGGACGTCCTCCACTTTCCCAGCGGCCTGCCGGGGCTGGAAGACTGCCGGCAATGGGCCCTGCTCGCCGACTCGCGGAACGACGCGCTCGGCTGGCTGCAGAGCGTGTCGCGGGGGGACGTGGCGCTGGCCGTGGTCAGCCCGCGCCGGTTCGTGCCCGACTACCAGGTGCGGATCCCGCGGAGCGAACTGGCGCCGCTGGCACTCGCCGATGCCCGCCAGGCCCAGGTGGTGGTCGTCGTCGGCAGAAACGCTACGGCCCTCACCCTCGATCTCAAGGCACCGATCGTCATCAACCTTGAAAACCGCACCGGCCGTCAGGTCGTCGCCAGCGGCGACCTTCCGCTGCAGTATGAACTCGCCCAGGAACGACCGCCGCTCAAAAAGAGCGCATAATCCCAGCAGCGGGTGGCACGGATGCGCCGCCGCCCGGTGTGGATCAGGAAGGAACGCCCCATGCTCGTGCTCTCCAGACAACGCGACGAAAGCATCATGATCGGCGACTCGATCGTCGTCACGATCGTGGACATCAGGGGCGACAAAGTCCGCCTCGGGATCAGCGCCCCGGCGGAGGTGCCCGTGCACCGGCAGGAGGTCTACGAGGCGATCCAGCGCGAGAACCAGCGGGCGTCCCGGCTGGAGCCGGGTGACACCCAGGACATCGGCCGGTTCGCCGCGCGGACGGCCGGGCCGAAGCGTCCCCAGGATCCGCCCGGCCGCTGACACCGCACCGTCTCGCCGCCGGCCGGTCGGCGGCCGGCCGACGTCTCCGGTCAGGGGTGGAAATAGGCCGGGTGGTTGCCCGCCTTCCACTTGATGTTGCAGCCGAGGCTCGGAATCTGCTCTGCCACCGGGGGCTGCCCGGCCAGCAGGGCATCGACCGCGGCCCGCAGATCACGGCCGGTGACCGGCACGTCGCTGCCCGGGCGGCTCGGGTCGAGCTGGCCACGGTACACGAGCCGGCGGTTCGCGTCGAACAGGTAGAAGTCGGGCGTGCAGGCCGCGTGATAGGCCTGCGCCACCTCCTGCGTCTCGTCGTACAGGTAGGGGAACGGGTAGCCGCGGTCCTCGGCCTCGCGGACCATCTGCTCCGGCGAGTCGGCCGGATGCGTGGCGACGTCGTTGGAGCTGATCGCCACGACGCCGATGCCCCTGGACATGGCGTCGCGTCCCAGCCGGGCGAGCTCGTCGGCCACGTGCTTCACGAACGGGCAGTGGTTGCAGATGAACATCACCACCGTGCCGCGCAGGCCGGCGGCGTCGGCGTAGCCGACCATCCGGCCGTCCACGTTGGGGAGGGAGAAGTCGGGGGCGATGGTGCCCAGCGGCAGCATCGTGCTCGGCGTGCGGACCATGAAGCGGCGCTCCGGGGGTGGTGGGACGCACGATCTTACGCCGACCGCGGCGGCCCGGACATCCCCCGCCGGATCATGAGCAGGGCGTACGCCACGAGCCCCAGGCAGACGAGGTGGAACAGGTTCAGGGGGCCGAGCAGCGTGGCGTAGGGCTTGCAGAACTCCCAGCAGAACCGCTGCGCCGCGTACCACAGCACCAGCAGGAAGAAGCCGTTTCGCATGAAGTACGGGTCGCGGCGGGCGAGCATGGCGAGGGCATACGCGAGGAACGCGGCCATGGCGGCCGACTCGTAGAGTTGCACCGGGTGGCGGCGGATCTGATCGCCGAAGTCGTGCCCCCAGGGGAGCGTCGTGGGGCTGCCGTGGGTGTGGTCGGTGAGGCCGGACAAAAAGCAGCCCCAGCGACCGATGGCGACGCTCGTGGCGAAGGCCGGCACGAAGATCAGGCCGGTCGAGCCGGTGATCCCGCGAGCCCGCTTGAAGATCTCGATCGCCGCGATCGCGCCCGCGAGCGCCCCGACGATGCTTCGCGCGACTCCCGGTTCCCCCGACAGCCACAGGTTGGCGGTGCCGACGGCATAGCCGCCGATGGCTGCGCCGCCTACGAGGGCGACGGCGTAGCCGAAGCCCGCGTGCTCGATCCGCGTCGCCGCCTCCTTGAGCCGCCAGAAGAAGCAGCCCACGGTCATGGCCGACGCGGCGCCGGCCGCCGCGATGTCGAATAGCGTGTGGACGTTCACGGCTCGCCGACGGGCTTGCTGGCGGCTGGCGGCAACGCCGGCGGCTTCGCGGGCAGCAGGAGCGTGAGCCCCCCCTTGATCGCGAGCATGGTCGGCAGGAGCAGCGTCGAGGCGTCGCCCGGCCTCACCGGCCCCTGCCCGGCGAAGCCGGCCGCCACGAGGATGACGGCGACGACGAGGTCCACGATCGCGAGCAGCAGGAACCAGATCGTGCGACGTGGCGCCCGCCCGGCGGCGATCGCGGTGATCAACGCCACGTTGGCCACCAGCACGGCGGCGGTGACGGCGAGCACCGGCGCGGCGATCATCAGCAACCCCGCGGCGTCGGCCCGGTTCGGGGCCGCCGCCGCCACGACCGCGGTAAACAGCAAACCGCAGCCCCCCGCGAGGACCGCGGCCAACGTCACGATGGCACACAGGACGATCAGCAGGCCGCGCATGAAGCCTCCAGCGACCGCTGCATCCGGGCCTGCGCGGCCGCGTCGCGGTAGAACAGGTTGTAGGTCTCGAACGGGATGATCTTCTCGTCGGGCGTCACGAAGTGGATGCACGACCGCTTCACGCGGCCGAGGCAGAAGTTGTGGGCATCCATGAACTCCACGATCACGATCCGGAAGGTGTCTTCATAGCCCAACCCCGCCGGCAGGGGCACCTCGGGCAGGCAGCAGAGGAGTTCGGCGAGCTTCTTCTCGTTGTTGCACTCGGCGGTGGCGAGCGAGAAGAATTCCAGCACCTGCCTGTGGAGGGCCGGGTATTTCTCGAACGTGATCGCGTTGGGCAGGGCCTCGACGAGCAGTTCCCGGGGGAAGAACGAGGTCACCGGCGCGATCGTCGTCCCCTTCCGCAGGGCGTAGCCGATGGCGATGCTCTCGGGGTTGCAGGGGAGCGGGATGATGTCCCGTTCCCCGAATGGTCCCCCGGAATCGACGATCCGCCGCCGGATGGCGGACAGGGGGAACCGGTCTCGCGACGCATCAAAACCCTCGTTGCGGCCGGCGTCCTGGATCGGCTGGAGCACGACGCCGCGGACGCACCGCCACTGGAGGGCGTGGTCGATGATCGCCGGGATCTCGTCGTCGTTGACTCCCTGCTTCACCACCACGACGAGCGTGGTGGAGATGCCGGCCCGCTCCAGGTTCTCGAGGGCCTGCCGGCGAATCCGCGTCAGGTCCGCGCCGCGGAGGTTCAGCTGGGGCTCGGCACGGAGCGAGTCGAACTGCAGGTAGACCTCGAACCCGGGTCGCAGGTCGGCCAGCCGGCGGACGAACTCGGGATCCTCGGCGATGCGGATGCCGTTGGTGTTGAGCATCACGTGGCGGATCGGCCGGCGCCTGGCCGCGGCGAGGATTTCCAGGATCTCGGGATGGATCGTCGGCTCGCCGCCGGAGAGTTGCAAAAGGTCGGGCTCGCCTTCGCTCCGCACGAGCGCGTCCATCATCCGCTCGATCTCGGCCAGCGGCCGGTGGAGCGACCGGCGCGGCGATGAATCGGAGAAGCAGACGGGGCAGCTGAGGTTGCAGGCCTCGTTGATGTCGATGAGCGCCAGGCAGGAGTGCTGCTCGTGGTCGGGGCAGAGGCCGCAATCGTAGGGGCAGCCCCGCTCGGTGTGCGTCTGCACGGCCAGCGGCCGGTCACCGGGCTTGAGGTAGTCGTGGCACAGCCGCCAGTAGGCGGCGTCGGTCGAGACGAGCACCTTCCGCGGGCCGTGCCGGCGGCAGCGCTTGTGGTAGTAGACCCGTCCGTCCTCGATGGCGATCTTCGCCGGCACGAGTGTCAGGCACTCGTCGCACAGCGACGTGGTCTGGCCGAAGAACACGTACGGCGCCTGCCTGCGTGCGGTGGTCATCATGGTCCCTCCGGCGATGGCGTTCACGCCCCGTGCGGCAGCCCCGCAACGCAACTGGATTCTACCGGCCGCGGCCGAACAGCCGACGGGCGTTGGCGGTCGTGGCGGCCGCGAAGGTTGCCAACGGCTCGCCGCGGGCCAGCGCCAGGCAGCGGGCGGTGTGCACCACGTTCGCCGGCTCGTTCCGCCTGCCGCGGAGCGGCTCGGGAGACAGGAATGGACTGTCGGTCTCCACCAGCAGGCGGTCGAGCGGCACGCCCGTCGCCACCTCGCGAAGCGATGCCGACGAACGGAAGGTCACCATCCCGGCGAAGCCGAGGTGACAGCCGAGGTCGATCGCCTCGGCCGCCTCCGCCGCGGTCCCGGTGAAGGCATGCAGCACTGCGGCGAGCGGCCCGCGGGCGACGGCCGCGCGGACCGCGTCGAGGACGTCGCGGATGCTCTCGCGCGTGTGGATCACGACCGGCAGGGAGAGCCGCTGGGCGAGCCGCAGATGCCGGTCGAAGAAGTCCCGCTGCAGGTCCGGCGGCGCCGTCGTCCGGTACCAGTCGAGCCCCGTCTCGCCGATCGCCGCCACCCGGCCCGACTCCGCGAGCCGCACGATCCGCTCCCATTCCCCCGGTTCGGCCTCGGCGACGTCGTTGGGATGGATGCCGGCGGCGGCCACGACGCCCGGCTCGCGGCCGGCCAGTTCCGCGGCGGCCTCGCTGTCGGCGGCCCGCGTCCCGATCACGGTCATCCCCGTCACGCCGGCGGCCCGGGCCCGGGCGAGGACGTCGGGCAGTTCGGCCCCGAACCGCATCGGGTCGAGATGACAGTGGCTGTCGAAGAGTTCGCAGCCGCCGTCGTCAGGCATGCGTCGCGGCCGCCCCCTGGCCGAGTCCCGCCCGCTGCCGCGCCGCGAGCCCCTCGAGATTCGTCAGGTGCCGGCGGGTCGCCTCCGTCGTCTCGCGGACGAGATCCACGGCCGCGGCGTCGTCGCCGGCGGTGCCGGCGATCGCCTCCAGGGCAGGGAGCCGCCGGCGCAGGTCGTCGAGCACGCGGGCCAGCAGGGCGTCGAGGTCGAGGTCGTGGACCGCCGTGTAAGACAGCGGGTAGTGGGGCCGCGGCGGCACCTGCTCGCGGTCCACGAGCACCTCGCCGCCCCGCTCCAGGAGCCGACGCTGGTCGGCGGCCAGTTCGGCGAGCGCCGACCGGATGTCCGCGCCCCCCGGATAGGAGCCGAGCCCCGAGTCGGCGAGGTACAGCGACAGCGCCGGCTGGATCACCCCGAGCAGGCGGACGAGTGGATCGGTGGCTGGCATGCGATCAGTCCCTCACGGCAGGAGCGACGGACGCCGTCGCGCGGGCGGCCGGCGCGGCGGCGGCGAACGCCCCGGCGAACCGGGCGGTCTCGTACAGGCCCGACCAGAACACGCCGAGCAGGAGGACCGGCACGGCGAGCGCCGTGACCACGGCTCCCGGCAGCGACACCAGCGGAAACGCGCCGGCGGGCCGATCGGCCGGCGGCGGATCGAACGTCATCACCTTCAACACGCGCAGGTAGTAGAACAGGCTGATCACCGTGTTGGCCCCGCCGACGACCAGCAGCCCGAGCATCAGCGGCCGTGCCGCGCCGGCCTGCCAGGCCTCGGCCAGCGAGGAGAAGACGAGGAACTTGCCGATGAATCCCGCCATCGGCGGCAGCCCGATGAGGCTGACGAGAACGATCGTTGTCGCCACCACGATTCCGGGGCTCGTCCGCACCAGCCCGGCGTAGGCGGCGATCTCCTCGCTCCGCAGCCGATTTCGCAGCAGGGCCACGATGGCGAAGGCGGCGAGGTTCATGAACAGGTAGGTCGCCAGGTAGAACGCCAGCCCGCCGACGGCCCGCTGGGCGCCCTCCGCGGACACACCGACGAGCGCCACCGCCGCGGCCGCACCCATCATCAGGTAGCCGGCATGGGCGATCGTCGAGTAGGCGAGCATCCGCTTCATGTTCGTCTGCCCGTAGGCGCCCAGATTGCCGAGCGTGCAGGTGACGGCCGCGAGCAGGCCGATGACGGTGGCGGTGAACTGCCGCGTCTCGGCCAGGCCGGCCAAGGACGCCGCCGCGGCACCGGCGGCCGACGGATCGCCGAGCGTCAGGGAGACCCGCAGCAGGAGCGCCACCGCAGCCGCCTTGCTGGCCACCGAGAGGAAAGCTCCGACCTCGGCCGCGGCCCCCTCGAACACGTCGGGGCACCAGAAGTGGAACGGCACCGCCGAGAGCTTGAAGGCCAGGCCCGCCGCCAGCATCAGCCCGCCCAGGCAGAGCACCGTGAACGCGCCGCTCGAGGCCCCCGCGCCGAGCACCCGGCCCAGTTCGGCCGCCATTCCGGGGAGGCTGAACGTCCCCAGCGTGCCGCCGAGCAGGCTGATCCCGTAGAGCATCACGCCGGCGGCGGCCGCGCCGTAGACGGCGTACTTGAGCGCGGCCTCCGAACTCGCCTTGCGGCCCTTGAGCAGGCCGGCGAGGGCGTACGACGGCACACTCGCCATCTCAACGGCCATGAACACCATCAGCAGGTGGTTGGCCGAGGCCATCAGGCACATGCCGAGCGCCGCCCCGAACACGAGGACGTGGAAGTCGGCGCCATCCTCGCGGTCGGGAATCCCCGTGACGCTGGTGAACAGCACGTAGAGGACGAGGAACCCCGCCAGCAGCAGCCGCACGTAGGCCGTCAGCGAGTCGAAGACGAGCAGGCCGCCGAACAGCTCCACGCTCACGGCACCGGCGCCGGGATCGGCGGGCGTCCACGGCGAGCCCGGCATGCCGCGCAGGTCGTTCCAGGCGAGCCACAGGGCGACGCACGCCCCGCCGAGGGCCAGCGCGGCGGCGTCGATCCGCAGAAACAGCGGCAAGGCCGCGAGCAGCAGGATCACCAGTGGCGGAGCGATTCGGGCGACCGACAGCTGCCCGGTGTAGCCCAGCTGGCCGAGGTGCCAGCCGACGGCGGCGCAGCCGGCGAGCAGGAGCAGCGGCTTCAGCGCACCGGGAACCGCGGGCAGCATCCGGCAGAGCAGCAGCAGCACCACGGTCGCCGCCAGCGCCAGTTCGACGCCGAACAGCGGCAATGACACGCCGAGCGTGTCACCGACCGCGTTCGTGAGCAGGGTTCCGAGATTCACGGCGTGGGTTCCGCGGGGCGGGAGGGACGGGGTGTCAGCGGACGTCGGCGGCCGGACGAGTTACGGGCTTGGCGGCCGCCAGCGCCGGGACCGCGTCGGGGTGGACCCGCCGTGTCCAATCGGCCAGCGACTCGACCTGCCGGTTCACGGTCGGCGTGACGTAGTTGAAGATCAGCTGCGGGGCGACGCCGAACAGGATCGCCAGGAAGACCAGGGGAGTGGCGATCGCCAGTTCCCGGCCGGTGATCGGCGTCAGGTGATCGCCGTGCGGGCCCTTGTACTCGGCGCCGAGGTACACCCGCTGGATCGCCCAGAGGATGTAGGCCGCCGTGAGGATCACCGTGAACGCCGAGAGCACGGCGAGGACCCGGCTGTAGTTCCAGGCGGAGAGCGTCACCAGCACCTCGCCGATGAACCCGCACAGCCCCGGCAGGCCGAGACCGGCGAAGAAGATCGCCACGGCCAGACCGCTGTACACCGGCATCCGGTTGAAGATCCCGCCGAACTCCTCGAGGTTGCGGTGGTGGACCCGGTCGTAGAGGACGCCGACCATGAAGAACATCCCGGCCGACGAGATGCCGTGGGCCAGCATCTGGAACATCGCGCCGTTGACCCCCTGGGCCCAGTAGTCGGGATTGAACTCCGTGCCCGCCACCGCGCTCCACACGCCCAGCCCGAGCATCACGTAGCCCATGTGGCTCACCGAGCTGTAGGCCACCATGCGCTTGAAATCCTTCTGGGCGAGCGCCGCGAACGCCCCGTAAACCATCGACACGACGCCCAGCCCGCAGACCAGCCAGGCCAGCCCCAGCCCGGCCCCGGGGCAGATCGGGTAGCAGATCCGGAGGATGCCGTAGCCGCCGAGCTTGAGGAGCACGCCGGCGAGGATCATCGAGATCGGCGTCGGGGCCTCGACATGGGCGTCCGGCAGCCAGGTGTGGACCGGCACCACCGGCACCTTGATCACGAAGCCGACGAGCAGCAGCAGGAAGGCCCACGTCTCGAGGCTCGCCCCCCAGAGCCGGGCGGCGGCGAACGGCGAATCGGGCAGCTGGCCGATCTGCGCCAGCGCCAGCAGGTTGAACGTGTGCACCGGCGTCGCGGCCCCCTTGATGGCGGCCGCCCCGCCGGCGTCGGCCACGACGTGGCTGGCGACGAGTTGCTCGGGCGACAGGGCCCGCAGGTCGCTGGTGAAGTAGAGCATCAGGATCGCGATCAGCATCAGCACGCTGCCGAGAAGCGTGTACAGGAAGAACTTGATCGCGGCGTATTCGCGGCGCGGCCCCCCCCAGATGCCGATGAGGAAATACATCGGCAGCAGCATCACCTCCCAGAAGACGTAGAACAGGAAGAAGTCGAGCGACACGAACACGCCGAGCATGCCGGTCTCGAGGAGCAGGAACAGCACGTGGTACGCCTTGACGTGCTTGGCAATTGGCCAGCTGGCAGCCGCGGCGAGCATCGACAGGAACGTCGTCAGGACGACGAGCGGCATGCTGATCCCGTCCACGCCGAGCAGATACTCGATGTTGAACGCCGGAATCCACGGCTGCTTCACCACGGCCTGCATGCCCGGCTCGCCGACGAGGAACTGGGCCGGCCCCACGCCGCCGAACAGCCGCGGCCAGGCCATCCACAGCGAGAGCACGAACACCACCGCCGTGGTCAGGAGCGTGATCCAGCGGATCGCCTCCTCGCGGGCCTTGGGGATGATCGGCAGCGCGAGCACGGCGGCGACCAGCGCCGGGAGGAAGACGATCGCCGAGAGGGGCCAGAGGGCCGGCTGCGAGAGCGTGTCGACGGGAGGCATGGGCAATCCGTGGTTTCCGGGAACGGGGCGTGTCGGTGGTTGCGGTGGTGGCGTGCGGGGAATTCGGTCGGTCAGCCGGCGACGGACGAGTTCAGGACCATCATCGCCAGCATGAACAGCGCGACCGTGGCCACGGCGATGAACATCACGTACTGCCGCAGCCGCCCGGTCTGGAGCTTCTTCAGCTCGAGTCCGGCGGACCAGGTGGCGTTGGCGGTGGCGTTGACGAACCCGTCCACGAGCGTGCGGTCGATCCAGGCGTCGAGCCCGGCCATTTGCCGTGCGGCCCAGGCCACGCCATGGATCAGGCCGTCGATGACGCCGCGGTCGAACCAGCTCGCCAGCCGGGCGATGCCGTGGGCAGGGAGGACGAACAGGGCATGGTACAGTTCGTCGAAGTACCAGCGACCGGCGAGGAACGCGTACACCGGCCGGAAGATCGTCGCCACGAGGTCGGGCGACACCACCCGCCACAGGTACATGGCGGCCGCCAACAGCACGCCGCCGAGCGCCGTGGCGAATGCCGTCAGCGTCGCCGTGACGTGGATCGCCCCCTCGTGGCTGGCATGCTCGGCGGGAATTGTGATGCCGCCGAGCGCGAAGCCCTCGGCCGTGCCGGCGGGGCGGGCCTGCTCCAGCAGGTTGGCGACCCCGAAGCCGCCAGGCAGCGTCCAGCCGGCCACCACGGCGAGCACCGCCAGGACCAGCAGCGGCGTCACCATCACCGGGGGCGACTCGTGGGCGTGCTCCGCCACATGGTGGTCGCGGGGCTTCCCCGCGAACGTCATGAACCAGAGACGGAACATGTAGAACGCTGTCAGGAAGGCGCCGCCGGCGACGGCCAGGAACAGGATCGAGTGCCGCGGGTTGGCCTGCGAGAAGGACAGCGCCTGGGCGAGGATCGCGTCCTTCGAGTAGTAACCCGACAGGCCGATCACGAACGGAATCCCAGCGCCGATGATCGCCAGGCAGCCGACGAGCATGGTGGCGGCCGTTGAGGGCATGACCCGCCGCAGCCCTCCCATCTTTCGCATGTCGTTCGTGTGGCAGGCGTGGATGACCGATCCCGAACAGAGGAACAGCAGGCTCTTGAAGAAGGCGTGCGTGACGAGGTGGAACAGGCCCGCCACCCAGCCGCCGACGCCGAGGGCGAGCATCATGTAGCCGAGTTGGCTGACGGTCGAGTAGGCGAGCACCCGCTTGATGTCGTTGGCGACCAGCGCGATCGTCGCGGCGATGAACAGCGTGATCGCCCCGCAGTAGGCGATGACCAGCAGCACCTCGGGCGTGAGCACGGGGAAAAACCGGCCGACGAGATACACGCCGGCCGCGACCATCGTCGCCGAGTGGACGAGCGCCGACACCGGCGTCGGCCCTTCCATCGCGTCGGGAAGCCAGACGAAGAGCGGAAACTGGGCGCTCTTCCCGACGCAGCCGCAGAAGATGCCGAGGCCGGCGATGAACAGCAGCCAGCCGCCCAGCCCACGGTCACGCCAGCCATCGACCTCGGCCGCCACGGCCGCGGCCGCCTCGTCCGGCCGGCCGGCCCGCTGGGCCACGATCCGCCCGACCTCGGCCTCCGCGCCGGCGGTCACCATGCCGGCCGGAACCTGCAGGGCGTGTCCCGTGGCCGCCGGCCGCACGAGGCTGAACAGGCCGGGCCGTGAGCCGCCGTCGGCCAGGGGCTGGTCGGCGAACTGCAGCGTGCCCAGCGCCCCCCACAGGGCCATCAGGCCGATGAGCATCCCGAAGTCGCCCACACGGTTGACGATGAACGCCTTGTTGGCGGCGGTCGAGGCCGACTTCCGCTCGTAGTAAAAGCCGATCAGGAACCAGGAGCAGATGCCGACCAACTCCCAGAAGATGAACACCATCGCCAGGTTGCCGGCGATCACGATGCCGAGCATCGAGAAGCAGAACAGCGACAGCGCCTGGAAGAAACGCGGATAGCGGCCCGGGCGGTGGAGGTGGCCGCCCCCGGCGAGGTGCACCTCGTGGTCGGTGACGTCGTGCAGTTCGTCGTGCATGTAGCCCGAGGCGTAGACGTGGATGCAGGTGGCGATGAACGTCACCATCACGAACATCAGCACCGTCAGGGAGTCGATGTACCAGCCGATCGAGAGCTCCAGTCGGCCGCCGCGGTAGAGCGTGTACCAAGTGCCGGCGTAATGGGCCGGCTCGTGGCCAGCGGCATGACCGTGGGCTTCGTCGCCGGGGTGCCCCGAGCCATGATCGCCCCCTCCGGAGCCAGGCGCGGCGTCGCCGGCCGCGGTCGCGTCGATGTGGGCGGCCGCGTGCTGCCCGTGATCGGCGTGCACGGCGGGCTGGACGGGGTGCCGACCGAGCCAGCCCACAAAAGCCGTCAGCGACAGCACCAACGAGGTCACGATCGCCGCGGTCGCCACCCAGGCGGCGTTCCGGCCGTGGTGCCCCATCCGCGGTCCGAAGAACAGGATGGCGACGAACGAGGCCAGCGGCGCGAGCCAGGCGAGGCCCAGCAGGAGCGGCAGTTGTGCGGCGAGATCCATGGGTCGTGCGGCCTGTTGCCCCGGTCAGCCCTTGAGGTCGTCGGCCCGATCGACGTCCACCGTGGCGTGGTTGTTGTAGAAGTTGAGCGTGATCGCCAACGCCACCGCCGCCTCGGCGGCGGCGAGGAGGATGACGAACAGGGCGAACACCTGGCCGTCGAGGCCGACCGATCGCCCCCCCTCCGCCTGCAGGTACGGCGACGCGAAGGCGACGAAGTTGACGTTGGCCCCGTTGAGCACGAGTTCGATCCCCATCAGGATGCCGAGCGCGTTCCGCTTCACGGCCATGCAGACGATTCCGGCTGCGAACAGGACCGCGCCCACCACCATGTAGTGGGCCACGCTCACCGGCTGGTCGAGCAGGCCGAACAGGGGAACCATTCCGAACGGCATCGCCGCCATGCTCGTCATGACCTGCCCCCCGCCAGCACCGACGAAGTCCCTGCCGCCCGCCCGACCGCGGCATGCTCGGCCACGGAGGCGGGGGGCTCCTGCGACGCCGCCACGTCGATCGCCCGCGGCGTCTTCCGTCGCTTTGCCCGGGCCAGGTAGGCGGCGCCGACGAGCACCACGAGCAAGTGCACCGACACGATCTCGAACGGCAGCAGGTAGCCAGCCGGCGGCCGGCCGGCAGCGTCGGCCGGTGCATCGACCCGCAGGCCGAGAAGGGCCATGCCGATCGGCGTCGCCGCCGGAGGCGGCACCCGGCCCGCCGCCGGCCTCCGCCACTCGCCGACTGCGAACGTCGCCTGCAGGAGCAGGAGCAGCACCGCCACGCCGACGACGCCGGCGAGCACCTTGTCGCCCGCCGCCGGTCGGATCGACACGAACGGCGCCTGGGCCGTGAGCATCACACCGAACACGAGGAGCACGAGCGTGCCGCCGACGTAGATCATCAGCTGCATCGCCCCGACGAACTCGGCCCCGGCGAGGAAGAACAGCCCCGCCACCGCCCCGAGCGAGAGGACGAGATACAGCGCCATCCGCACGACGTTGTCGGCCAGCACCACGGCGAGGGCACCGCCACAGGCGGCGAGGGCGAACAGCAGGAAGAAAAACGTGTGCCAGTTGATCGCCGCCAACGGCAGCCCAGCGACGAAGGCAGCGGCCAAGAGCCCGGTCATGGTGCCACCTGCGCGACCTTCTCCCCGTCCGCCGGCGCGGCGACGGCCCGGCCCCCTGGCCCCTCCAGCCAGCCCTCGCGGATCTCGCCCGCCGGCCGGCCGAGGCCGCGGAGAAGCCCGCCCGGCAGCGCCAACTGCCAGAGCATCACTCCGGCGAACATCGCGGCGGCGATCGGCGTGCAGTATTTCAGACATGTGGTCATGACCTGGTCGATCCGCAGCCGGGGCAGCGACCAGCGGACCCACATCATCACGAGCACGCCGAGCGTGGCCTTGCCGAGCAGGCTGGCCAGGCCGATGAGCCGCACCAGATAACCGGCCGTGTCGCCGGCCCCAGCCGACAGCCCGAGCAGCCGGGCCACGGGCACGGGCCCATTCCAGCCGCCGAGGAACAGCACGGCCGCCAGCCCGCTGACGAGAAACATCGAGCCGTACTCGGCCATGAAGAAGTAGCTCCAGCGCAGCCCGGAGTATTCCGTGTGGAAGCCGGCCACGAGCTCGCTCTCGGCCTCGGCGAGGTCGAACGGAGCGCGATTCACGCTGGCGACGGCGCAGGTCACATAGACCCAGAAGATCACGAACGTGAACGGGTCGTGGAACACGTACCAGTTGCTGAACCAGCCCGCCTGCTTCTCGGCGATCGTGACCAGGTCCATGCTTCCTGCGAGCATCACCGGCACGACGACGCACATGCCCAGCGGCACCTCGTAACTGACCACCTGCGCGGCCTCGCGCATCGCCCCGAACAGCGACCACTTCGAAGCCGAGGCATAGCCGGCGAGGATCACCCCGAACACCTCCAGGCCGAGCACGGCGACGACGAAGAACACGCCGACGTTGAGCCGGCAGCCGACGAAGTCGAAGGCGAACGGCAGGGCGATGAACGCGCAGAACGACGCGCAGAAACTCACGTACGGGGCCACCCGGAAGAGCAGCGCGTCGGCCCCGTCGGGCATCAGGTCCTCCTTGGCGAGGAGCTTGATGCCGTCGGCGAGCGACTGCAGCCAGCCGAACCGGCCACCCGTCCGGGTCGGCCCGAGGCGGTCCTGGATCCGGGCCGCGATCTTCCGTTCCGCCCAGATGAAGACCAGCGCCCCGCCGGCGATGACGTTGAGGATCAGGACCGCGGCCACGAGGGCCGTGATCGTCCACGCCAGCCAAGGGGCGAGCTTGATCGAATTGACGAGGAAATCAGCCATCGGTTCCGGCCGCAGGGCCGCCGGCGCCACGGAGACGAGAGCCGGATTTCCCGGGCGGGAGCCGACTTCGTGAAATTTCGCACGAAGTCTGCCCGATGGAGGGCCGATCGACAAGTGGCCCGCGTCGGAAAGCGGAAAAAAACCGGGTCTCCCGATGCAGAGACAAGGTCGTCCTGCCCCATGCGGTCCACCGCAAACGCCGCACTCGCGCGGTCACGTCGGGGATTCCCGCGCCGCTCCGCGTCCCCACCGGCCCAAACCGCGCCGCGTCAGGCCAGCAGTTCGGCGAGCGGGCCGAAGGCCGCCTTCGGATCCTTGGAGGCCGGACTGCGGTTGAACGTTTCCCGCGGCTTTCCGATCGCGTGCAAAAGCGTGCAGTAGAGCGCGTTGATCACCGGATTCTTCTCGTGGGCCCGACCCATCGGACAGGGAGCGCCTTGCTCGGCCGTGCCGGCGGCCACGGGGTATGAGAGAAACTGTCCGGACGCGAGCCGCCCCCCCAGATTGCCCACCAGCGCGAACGGCCAATTGGCCGAACTCTTGGCGTGCTGCTGGTTGGCGGAGTCGCTCGTGAACACCACCAGCGTGTTGTCGAACATCGTGCCGTTCCCCTCCGGCACCGACTTGAGCGTCGTCAGCAGCCGCGCCACCTGCTCCGCACACTTGTTGTGATACATGGCGAGAACGTCGAATCCATGTTTCATGTTCAACGCCGGATCGCCGCCAGTGTTGTGCCCGAGGCCGTGCGGAGCGGTGCTCGAGATGCCGGAGTAATTGCCTCCGACCAGATAATGCCCGGCCGCGATCGTGACCACGTTCGTCAGCCCGGCCACGAACGCCGCCGCCGCGATGTCGCACTGGGCCGAGACCTTCTCCAGGAAGCTGGCCGCGGGCTTGTCACCCATCTTCGGAGCGTGCTTGGCAAGCGTCCCCTTGTCGAACTCCTCCTCCATCCGCGCGTCCCGCCGCGAGAGCGTGTCGAGGGCCTCGAAGTGGGCCTCGAGCAGGTCCCGCTCCGGACCGGCGATGGTCTTGTGAAGCCCGCGGATGTCGGCCGACAGGAAGTTGAAGAGTCGCTTCCGCGAGGCGTAGACGTTCTGCGTCGATCCCGGCTGGCCAAACAGCGACATGTAGGCCTGCTGCGGCGAGCACTGCAGTCCGATCGGCCGCCCCGCCCCCCAGGCCGACGCGTTGTACACGACACCGTCGCTCCCGCCGGCCCCGAGCGGCACCAGCGGAAACACGCCCGGCAGCGCCTCGGCCAACGCCGCGTCGATCGACTGCGCGTTGGCGATCAACTTGTTGCCGAGCGCCCCGGAGAGCGCGAAGTAGTAGCCGCCGTGATCCACCTGCCCGTGCGACCGTATGCCCTGCAGCAGGGTCACGCGGTCCTTGAACGGGGTAAACGGCTCGATGTCGAAGGGCAGCTTCTTGTCCGCCAGCGGCATCCGCACCAACTCCGGCTGCACAAGGCTTACGCCTTCGGGCAGGCTCCCCCCCTTGAGATCGAGCGGTGACTCGCACCAGCCGTTGTCGAACAGGAAGAACAGCACCCGCCGCGGCGGCGGGGCGTTGCCCGCCGCCTGCGCCGCGATCTTTCGCAGCAGCGACGCCGCCGCCAGGCTCCCCGCTCCGGCCGAAAAACGACCCAACAGTTCGCGACGGTGCAGCATGGTCGATCCCTTTCCTTCCTGAGTTCGCGCCCGGGTTCCCGCGACGCGACGGTGACAAATCGGACTCCAGTCAGTCTACCTTACGGCGGCTGCCGCCGGCTGTTTCCCGCCGGAAGCCGGCGCCGCTGCCCCACGATCCGTATCGGCCGGGCCAGCCCCCGTCCGACAAATGAACGGCTCGGACGACAAGAGCGACACCAGCAACGCCTTTAGGCTGCCATCAGAGTCCACGTAGGACTTGTGGGCGGCCTGGATCGCCGGCCCGTCGGCCAGCGTCTCGTTGCGGCCGAGGAAAAACCGGAACACATGCCGCACGAACACCTGCTCGACCCGCTTCGACCGGGCCAGCTTCTCGATCAACTCGAATGGGTCCTTCACCGGCCCGTCGATCGACGGATCGCCGCTCGCCTCGATCGCCCCCGTTGTTTCGAACGGGATCGTCCGCATCACCGCAGGGTGTTCCAGGTTCTTGGCCCGAGTGGCGGCCGTCGCCGTCGCGTCCTCGACGACTTCGGCCGTGCGAAACCGGCCATAGTGGTCGTACTGCTCGAACGGCAGGCCGAGCGGATCCATCAGCCGGTGACAGTTCCAGCAGTACTCCTCCCGCGTCACCCGCATCCGCTCGCGGAGCGAATGGTGCGGTTCGTTGGGCAGCATCGCATTCACCGTGATCGGCACGTCGGGAATCACGCCTCCGAGGAGCTTCTCCCGGATCCAGCGGCCCCGATGGATCGGATGGTTGTCGAAATTGCCCGACTGCGAGATCAGCCAGGCCGGCTGCGTCAGCATCCCCATCCGCTGCCCCGGTGGCGCGTTGATCGGCTCCGGCTCGGCCGCTTCGAACATGTCCTCCGTCAAACGGATGCCGGTCGGAGGGTAGGGGATGACGAAGCCGCTCGGGACGTTCTGTATATATTCTCCGGTCCGGCGCCACTCGTCGGTGGTCATGAACCCATACACCTGTCGGGTGAAGTTCAGCAACTGGCTCGGATGCGGCTGGAGAGCCAGCAGGCCCGACTTGTACTTCGGATCGTCGGCATTGAACGGCTTGCCCTCCCGCGCCGCCCGCTCCGCATCCTTCTGCTTCGCCGCCTGCTTCCGCTCCCGATCGAGTCGCTTGTTGCGGGCTGCGTCGGCCAGCACGAACACCTTCGGCGTCGTCAGCAGCGTGCGCAGCACCTGCCGGTCCGCCGCCACGGCCCACTCCACCAGCGCGTCCGTGTCGGGGATGATCTGTCCGACTCCCTGGCCGCAATTGAGCCCCTGGACACGGTGCTCACGGCTGGTCTTCGTGTCCTTGAAGATCGAGCCCACCGGCGTGTAGTCGAAGTACTCGCGGAAGAACTGCGTGATGCGCGGCTTGGCGATCGACCCGTCGTCGAGGATGCGCTGCACCTGGACACGCACATCCGCGGCGGTTCGCAGGCCGCCGGCTTCCACCACCCTGCGGAGTTCCTCGTCCGGCTCGCGGTCGGTGAGCGTCAGGGCGAGCGAACGGGCAAGTTGCCGCGGCTCCTCGATCGCCGTCGCCCCCTCGCCCGGCCGCTCGACGCGATACAACACGTCCGGGTGGCTGAGCACCGCCACGATGAACATCTCGCCAGCCGACGGATCCTCGGCCCCCAGCCCAGTGGTGAGGAACCCGCCATACCGCTCGACGTCCGCAGCCCCGGCCTCCCGTCGCAGCAGCCGGGTGAACGCCTCGCGGACGGCCGCCTCGATCGCTTCCGGTGGGGGCGATTTGCCGGCCGCGACCGCCCCCTCCAGCGCCGGCAGCGACCGCTTCTGCCGCAACTCCCTGGCGATCATCGAGCAGTTGACGACGTGCAGTTCCGTCTCCGCTTCCGTGAGCCGATGCGCCGACGAAAAGTCACCGAAGTCCCACGCCTCCGGCTGGCTCCAGGGGCACCTGATCCGCGGATTGTCGGCCGCGATGAGGTTCCCGGACAGGTTGAACGTCGTCACGATCCGCTTCATGGAATCCATGTAGGCCCGGTCCGACACCCGCCACACCCGGCCGGGCGTGATTGCCGGACCGTTCCCCTTGGTCGAGAACAGCTCGTCATGATCGACCCGGTTGCCACGCGACGAGGCGAGCGGCTTGAGCTCGTCGATCCGCTCCCCTGCCGCCCGCAGGGCGCTCTTCATCCAGGCCATCGCCCGGCCGCGGTCTTCCCGCGACGGCTGGGCCGCGTCGATTGGCGGCATCTGACCGCTGTCGAGCCGGTCGAGCACCAGCTTCCAGACGTCGATCTCGACCGGCGTCTTCACCGCGGGCGTGAGCCCGGCCAGCGACAGGCCCGCCTCGGGATCGTTCGCCCCGTGGCATTCGACGCAGAACCGCTCGACGAGCGGCGCCACGTGGGCCCGGTAGTCCGCCGCCCCGTGCCAGGTGGTCGCGGGCTCCGCCCCCGACACCGCCACCTGCATCGAGCACGCGACCGAGAACACCACGGAGGCAACAACGCCCCCACGCCTCACTGCCCGCTGCAGAGCGTGCATGAACTCCTGCCTCCCTGTGAGCAACGTGGGCCGGGGGGGCCTCAGCCGAGGCCCGCCCTCCACGCCCGTCTTTCGTGCCTTGTCGCAAGAGAGTTATACTCCGGCCTGCGAGAGGCGTCTAATGCCCGTCACCCCGGGAGCTGAATCCATGGCATGCCGTGTCCCTGCCAGCCGGTCCGCGCCCCCCTTGGTCGGCGTCGTCGCCTGCCTGTTCGTGGCCGGCCCGCTCGTATCGTCGTCCGCACTCGCCGCGGAGAGGCTCCTCTGGATCGGTGCCTCCGCCGGGACGCCGCGGATCGACGGCATCTACGCCACCCGCTTCGACGACGCCACCGGCACACTCTCGCCGCCGACCCGCGTCGCGGAACTGCTCAACCCCGTCTGTCTCGAGATGCACCCAAAACTTCCGGTGCTTTACACCGCGGCGGCCGTCGCCGCGGGTGGGCGGATCGACTCGTTCACGATCGACGAGGCCGGCGGCGGACTGAAACCGCTCGGAAACGCGCCCGGAGGCCAAACAGCGTTCGGCGTCGATCCGGCCGGGAAGCGGCTGTTCGCCGGGCTGATCGCCGGTCCGCAGAGTTTCGTGTCCTGCTCTCCGATCGCCAACGACGGCCTGCTGCAGCCGGAACCCAAGAACAACGGCCGCGTCCGGTATTATCCCGACAACGCGGTAGCGGAAGCGCGCAAGAAGCAGCCGGGCAGGAACATGCCCCGCCAGCAGGAGGCGATGGTGACCGATGTCACGCCGTCGCCCGATGGCCGTTTCCTGATCGCCTGCGACCTCGGGCTCGACAAACTGTTCGTCTATTCGACTGATGCCGAGCAGGCGACCATCGTCCCCCATCAGACGACCGATCTCCCTGCGGGAAGCGGCCCGCGCCGGTTCGCCTGGCACCCGAGCGGCCGCTTCGGCTACGCCCTCAATGAACTCGACTGCTCGGTGACGACGCTGACCTTCGATACCCAGGCCGGCACGCTCACCATCATCGACACCATCTCGACGCTGCCCGAGGACGCCGACGAGTGGGACCGCAAACGGGGCCTGGCGCAACGAACGTTCGCCATGGACATCGCCGCGCATCCCTCAGGAAAGTTCCTCCACGTCTCCAACGTCGGCCACGACTCGGTGGCGACGTTCTCTATCGACGAGGCGACCGGCAAGCCGACGTTCGTGGCCGCCCACAAGACGCAGGGCAAGCAGCCGGTCGCCATCGCGCTGGCGCCCGGAGGCGGCCATCTGCTGGTGGCCACGCACCGTTCCGGCGGCGTGGAAGTCATGGCGATCGACCCCAAGACCGGCCGGCACACCGCCACCGCAGGCCGGGCCGAGATCCTCGCCCCGGCCTGCCTCCGGTTCCGTTAGATCGCTCCTGCTCCTACCGGGAGCCCGTCGTTGTTGACGGTTCGGCGGCGCCATCCGTGAGGGGTTTCCCATGCCCGAGGAGCCAGCGTTGCTGGCCAGCGAAGGCCTGGAGGCCGAAGCGCAGTCAGCATCGAGTGAACGCAGGCCTGGGGGGCCGGAGTGAACGTCCGGCGAGCGGGCATGGGGAATCCCGAACCGGGCCCCAGCCCGCGTCAACGATCGGATGCTCCCAGGAAGAACCGCCGCGTCAACCCGGCGTCTACCGGTCGATCTCGCCCATCACGATGTCGAGGCTGCCCACGATCGCCGGCACGTCGGCGATCAGGCAGCCCCGGCAGAGCTCCGGGGCGACGGCGAGGTTCGAGAACGAGCTCGACCGGGCGCGAACCCGCCACGGGATCGCGGAGCCGTCGCTCACGAGGTAGAACCCCATCTGCCCCTTGGGGGCCTCGGTCTCGAGGTAGGCGTCGCCGGCGGGAATCTTCTCGGTGAGCTTGACCGGCTCGCCGATCGTCCCCTTGCAGGCCGAGTAGCGGTCGATCGCCTGCCGGACGAGGTCCATCGACTGCACCACCTCCAGCATCCGCACGAAGAACCGGTGCCAGCAGTCACCGAGCACGGCGTCGGCCGGGACCGGCGGATACTCGTGGTCGCGGGGGTAATGGCCGTCCTTCATGACGGCGACCTCGAAGGCGTAGCCGTCGTACATCGCCGTGTAGATCGGCTCGCCGTCGCGCCGCATGTCCTGATCGACGCCGCTGCCGCGGAGCACCGGACCGGAGCAGCCGTAGTCGATCGCCATCGCCGGCGACAGCACGCCGATGGCGGCCGTGCGCTTCACGAAGATCGCGTTCGTGGTGAGCAGCGCGTGGTATTCCTTGATGATCGGCTCGAACTGGTCGAGAAACGCCTCGCAGCGGCCCAGCCAGCCGGGCGGCAGGTCGGCCGTCAGGCCGCCGACGGTGATGTAGCTGTAGGTCAGCCGGGCCCCGCAGGCCTCCTCGAACAGGTCGAGGATCTTTTCCCGCTCCCGGAACGCGTACAGGAACGGGCTGAACGTGCCGAGGTCGAGCCCATAAGCACCCATGCCCACCAGATGGCTGGCGATCCGGCCGAGCTCCGCAATCAGCACCCGGAGGTGCCGGGCCTTTTCGCTGACCTCGTACTTCATCAGCTTCTCGACCGCGAGCGCCCAGCCGAGATTCATGTTCATCGCGGCCAGGTAGTCCATCCGGTCGGTGTACGGAATCCACTGCCGGGCCGTGAGGTTCTCGCCGATCTTCTCGGCACAGCGGTGCAGGTAGCCGATGTGCGGCTCGATCTCGGAGACCACCTCGCCGTCGGTGCGGAGCACGAGCCGGAGCACTCCGTGGGTGCTCGGGTGCTGCGGCCCCATGTTGACGAGCATCTCGTCGGTGCGGACGTCGAATTCGATGATCCGCGGGTCGTCGTCGAGCACCTCTGCCATCGGTATCTTCTCCTTGGTGTGGCCGGATCGGCGCCGGCGGCCGTGCGACGCGTCAGCGGCCCCGGATGCCGTGGTACTCGAGCGGCTGCTCGTAATCCTTGCGCAGCGGATGCCCTTCCCAGTCCTCCGGGCAGAGAATCCGCCGCAGATCGGGATGCCCGGTGAACATCACGCCGGAGAGATCGTAGACCTCGCGCTCGTGCCAGTCCGCGCCGCGCCACACGCACGTCACGCTCGGGATTTCCGGAAGCCGGCCCGTCACGTCCCCCTGCCAGCGCGGCAACTGGCACTTGATCACCAGGCTTACCCGGGACGCGACGCTCCACAGGTGGTAGACAAGCTCGGTTCGCGGCTTCCACCCCGCCTTCGCCGCCTTCTTGGGATCCGGCTCGTGCCAGTCGATCGCTGTGATGCACTCCAGTGCGTCGAACCGGACGGGGCTGGACGACTTGAGCCACCGGCAGACGTCGACGATCCGCTCCGGGGCGACCTCGATCCACGGATCGACCGCGTCCAGGGTGCGGCCCGTGACCGCACCCGGCAGGGCCGTTTCGAGCTGTTCGAGAAATCCGGGGCCGCGCATGGGAATACCGTGATGAGGAAGGTGGATCAGCCGGACCGCTCGGCGCTGACGGCCCGCACCCAGTCGAGGTCGCCGCGATGCCACACGTAGGCGAAGCCGACGAGCAGGATGGCGAAGAAGGCGATCATCTCGACCGCCGCAAGCCGGGCCAGCATCGTGCCGGCCTGCGCGACCGACCAGCCGCCGAGGGCCTGCTCCCGGGTCTGCCCGGCCGCTCCCGCCGCCGTCGCGGCAAACGCCTGCTCCTGCGTGGGACTGAGGGCGGGGATCGCCGGCAGCTCGCAGCCGAGTTCGCGGATCAGCCCGGCTGCCGCGGGCGTCAATTGGCCGTCCGCCTGGACGGTCGCCAGCGCCGGGTCCGCCAGTTGCGTCGCCTTGCCGAACACCGTCGCCCAGGGGAAGAACAGGGCCACCTCGACGTCGAAGATCAGGAACAGGAGCGCCACGACGTAGAACCGCAGGTCGAACTGCACGAAGCTCGAGCCGATCGTCGGCTCGCCGCACTCGTAGACCTCGAGTTTCTCACGGTTCGGCGCCCGGGGCCGGACCAGCCAGCCGACGAGCAGGTTGACCGCGAGAAACGCGGCGCCGACCGCCACGAACAGCGAGACGTAGCCGGCGATGAGAACGGGGTGCATGGGAAGGTGATTGCCTGGCGCGACGGAGGGATGCTGCGGACGCCTACTGGTTGGGCCCGCCGTGGACCGGATCGACGATCACCTTCGCGGCGGCGACGGCCGTTGGATTGAGCGTGCTTCGCCCCCAGGCGACATCGACCGGGAGACGGGCGAAATCGACGATCGTTCCGTCGCGGCTGTAGCAGGAGAGATCGAGCGTCGAGCCCATGAAGATGCAGTCCACGGGGCAGGGCTCCACGCACAGGGCGCAGAACATGCACTTCGAATAGTCGATCGTGAACCCGGTGACCTGGAACCCCTTGCCGTTCTCCACCCGCTCCTTGCCGATGTAGATGCAGTCCACAGGGCAGGCCTTCGAGCACTGGTCGCAGGCGATGCAGGTGGTGAGGTCGTAGCGATGGAAGCCCCGGTACCGGGCGGCCACGGGCGCCGGCAGTTCCGGATACTCGAACCGCTCGGTGAACGTCCGCCGCTTCTGGTCGTACGTGCTGCCGAACACCCGCAGGGTGACGAGCATCCCCTCGAGCACGGTCCAGACGGCCGTGAACAGGTTGCGAAACCAGGCTTGGAGGGAGCCCATGGGCAGGTCCGGGGCGACTGGCGTCCGGCCGACGAAACCACATCGCCTACCGGGACGGGCCAGTATAGGACTGGCCGAAGGACCAACAAGGTGTGGCCGCCAAAGACTCGCGCGGGCCGTCTCCGCGACGTGTCCACCGGGGTCTTCTTGCGGAAAAAGCCTGCCTCGGGCCTGAAAAGCGGGTTCATCCGCTCGGCCCGGGATTTGCTTGACCGGGCCTGAAAAACCTTTATCTTTGGGAGGTTTACGGAAGCGGATGCGGGCGTCGGTTCTGGAGATGGTGGCGGCGCGAATTCGCCAAGGGAATGGCCATGCTGGTCCTGTCGCGGAAAAAAGACGAGAGCATCGTCATCAACGACAACATCACGATCGTGGTGGTGGAAATCCGTGGCGACAAGGTGCGGTTGGGCGTCGAGGCGCCGAAGGACGTGCCCGTGCATCGCCGCGAGGTCTTCGAGGCGATCGCCCGCGGAGAACCGGTCGATGAGCCGGCACTGCCGGGCGGTCCTCAGTCGTTGAGTCTCGAGGAACGCTCCTCCGAAACCCAGCCGTGATCGCGGTCCGGCGGGCTGCTCGCATGCGGCCGGCCTCGGTGCGGCCCGCTTTCACGCGATCGCCTGGTCGGGTACGATCTCCAGTCTTCCGTTCAGATGAGCGGCCCCATCGTCTAGAGGCCTAGGACATCGCCCTTTCACGGCGGTAACCGGGGTTCGAATCCCCGTGGGGTCATGATGTAGCGCCGAAAAAGCCATCCCTGGCCTTTTTCGGCTTCGTCGA
>JBIKKQ010000090.1:0-13543 GCA_044360305.1 Pirellulales bacterium | reverse complement strand
GCGGTTCGTCAGAGGCCTTCCGCTGCCGCTCACGCCCGCAGCCGAGGTCTGGATCAACCCGCCAGAAAACAAGCCGCAAGTCCGCACACTGGAGCTACCGCGCGACAGTAAATTCGTTCCGCAGGTGCCTCACAGTCATTGACACGTTCCGCAAGCTGCAAAGAAAATGCGGCTGGCGAGGTATTCGAGGGGCGTCATGTGAGAGATCCGAAGAGCGTTACGGCCGCGCGACTGACCCAGGCCCAGGGCCGGTGACCGTGACATCGCCACTCGTCACCTCTTCCCCCTCGGCGAGGCATACACCCCCCCCATTGTGCCTGCGCTGAATGCACCCCGCAAGGGCCCGGAGCCTGACACCCTCCAAACGGGCTTCCACAGGCTCCGTCCCAAGAACCACGACATCTACGCCCCACGGGCCGCTCACTTCCAGGACGGTGTCGCCGGCTAGCGATCGCACTCGCGGCGCGGGATCTTCCCTTTTTCGCGGGAAGGCGACGACGACATACGAACCATCTCCCTCGAGCGAGAGATGCAAAAGATCGCGGTAGTCGGCGACGCCTTTCACCGGGTCGTCATATGTTTTTCCCCAGCGCAGCGTGTGCCGCGGCGTCTCGCGCGGCGAAACGATGTGCAAATCCACATCGACCCCGAATCTGCCGCGGCCTGTGAAATGATTGCCTTGCAACGCCCTCGCCGGCAACGGTGTCTGCCCGGCCGGAGTGGCCGTGCCGCGGGCCGGCCCCCCTCCGGGCACGATACCGTCGGTGACGGTCCAGAATTGCCACATGGTCGGCCGGTTCCCCCGGACCGTATCGCGCAGGACGAGATAGCTGGGCGCTGCGGCGTCGGCTCCCTTCACAAACAGCATCTGCCGACGCCATGCGATGTCTCCCGTCCCGGAAGATGCCGGACCTGGCGGCCATGCAGGCATGTCAGCGGGCATCGCCCAGCCGGCCGTCCCTTCCTTGCCAATCGTGAACTCCGCATCACAGTAGTCGAGCCTCGGCTGCAACACGCAACGCTTCACGCCTCCCGTCATCGCGTGCCAGGTGGCATCCCGCCACTGCTGCGCCGACGGGGACCGGGCGGGTGACACCCGCGAGGTCATCAACTCATGGCGGTCGTCATAGCCGCCGGTGAACGCCCCGGCGATCGGCTGGCCATGCGCAAACCAGGCCAGAATGCTGCCGACTTCGCTGGGCCGTATGAACGGAGCATCCCCGACCATCGCCAGGCTCAGGTAGTGTTCCTCCGCGGCCCCGTACCCATGGCGGAGCAAGACGTTGGAACGCGGAAAGTCCTCGCTTCGCACGACCGGTCGGCGTGCCGGAAGTCGCGAGTCAAGAACCGCAAACTCGGTCCCGCCGAGCCGGCTGTCATACACCTTGGTTGGTGCCCCCGCCTGCTGCCACATCCACTGCATGGCGGCGGAGTATTCGGGGTCATCGGCGGCCGTGATCCTGGCCATCAGGCCCGCCAGGCCCAGACGATCCCCCGAATTGGCCCGGCCCAGCGGCGGTGATGCCCGAAAGCCACCCCGCATGGGATCCGGCGGCGTGTACTGCACTGCGATGTATCGCATCATCGCCCTGAACTTCGGATGGGATGTGAAGTCCTGAAAACCGGCATTCCTCGCCGCCAGGGCGAAGGCGAGAAACATCGATCCGGTGACTTGGTCGTAGTGCGAGCCCTCCATCCATTCGCCGCGATCACCGACGTCATTCTCCAACCAGTAGAGCATCCTCCGTCGTGCGGGCTCGAACCATCCAGGCGCGGCCGGATGATCGGGGATCGTGCAGGCGATCACGCCGAGACCGAGGATGAAGGAGACGCTCATGTTGGCGGTGCCGGCGTTGTACCCTCGGTCCAAGGACCATACTGCCGGATCGGCCATGCGGTACCCGAGAAATGCCATCTGCGCGTCGAGCAGAGGTCTCTCGGCGGCCGTGACGAGGTCGCTGTCGACGATGCCGTCGTACATCGCGCAGACCAGTGGTACGCCGCGGAGGAGATCAATCTCGCCGAGCCGCCCCAGGTGCTGCCGGAGGCGGTCCGCCAGGCGACAGCGGACGGCCAGTCGGCGGTCGCCGCTGCACAAATAGGCCGCTAGAGCCAGGCCGTCGGCTTCTCCGGGAAAATCCGGAATCGATCCGCTGGTAAGTTCCGGCAACCGGTCCTCGACGGCTCGCGGCGTCTGCCGATTCCGACGCAGACGTCGCATATCGGCTGCGGTCGCAAACAGCTTCGGCCTCTCGGAGCCCGGTTCCCGGGGCCAGTCAAGAACGAAGTCCTTGACCACGTCGAGGCGGCGCCTGTCAACCGACTCTTGAATGGCCCTGTCGAGGAACTTCGTCGGTGCTGAAGGTGGCAGCGGGGCCCGCGATGCAATCAAGGCCTCGATGACGTGCCACTCGTGTGGACGCAGACGCCCCGTGATCCAGCGGCGAATGGGCCCCCCCGGATCGCACACCAGGTTGGCTTCAAGGCCGACCGCGCCACCGGGCAATTTCCGCACGATCATCCGCTTGCCGAATGCACCGCCATTGTCCCCTATCAGTTTGACGAGAGGCATGTCGCGGTGTACGGGCACCACCCACGCGCCGGGGTCGCGACTGGCGATGCACAGCCGTTCGCCGGTCTGCTCGTCCTGGAGCAGCATCGCTGCCTGCGTCCCGTCGTTCACCCAGTCCGCCCACGGCGTCAGCCGCGTCACGATTCCCTCGGGCTCCCCTCCGAGCGGCAGGTGGGCCCAGTCGCCCAACTTCGCCCCCGTCTTCACGAAGTAGGGTCGCTGGCTGAAGTGCTCCATCTGCACGCTGAATGTCAGCGGCCGGTCTCCTTTCGTCATCAGCAGACGCCAGCCGTCGTTGACGGCGTGCCGGTCTACGGCCATGTCCCAATAGACGGCCGCGTCGCGTTCGCCGAGCCGGGCCCGCAGCTGAAACGATGCCCCGTCCGCGTACCGGTAGCGCCAACGCATCTCGGCGAACACCGGCCCTGCCGCCACCAGTTCCCCCTCGCACTCGGCGATCGCCGTCGGCCCAAACATCTCGCTACCGCCAAACCGCGTCCCGTCCGCCATCATGAAGGACCCGAGCGGCCCGGGCACGCCCGCTGCAGCCTGCGGGGTCGTGTACGCCCGCCGACCCGCGAAAAACTCCGCTCCAAAAAACCGACTGCGGACGGTGACCTTGCCCTCCTCCTGCCTGACCTGCAGCCCGGGATTGGGCTCCGGTGCCGGCACCGGATCAGGCCCGAACGAGAGTGTGAACGTTTCCGTCTGCAGGGCATCGAGATCGGCGAAAAAGCTCACCCGTGCCGTCCGCACGAAACCCTGCTGCCCTGGCCATGCCTCCCGGCGCACGATCTGCACGGGCACGGGCCCCGACCGCCCGCGCAGCCGCAGGCTCGCTGGATGACATTCCCCATCCGCTGCCTCGAACGTAAACGTGATCAGCTCGTCACGCCACGTCCGCCCCACATGCTCGCGAAGCACGAATTGTCGCTCACCCGCGGCTGCAAGACGACTGCCAAGAGGCATCAGCAGGCCGAAGAGCCCCCAGACCAGTGGCCAGTTCATGCCTGGCTCCCGGTCATGGGCCGGCCGGTGGCTCGTCGCAACGACTCAACCGCATTGCCCAGGGCAACGAGCGTCATGGGCCGCGTCCAGCGAATGCCCGACGTCCCCGTGACAAACTCCCGCCACATCCGGCTCACTTCATCGGCGGGAACCAGCCCGCTCTCGGCCGCCACGGCCAGCGCCGCCTCGCACCGCTCGCGCACGGCGCCCCGCATCCAGCGTTCGATCGGCAGCGTAAACCCGGTCTTGGGCCGCGACAGCAACTCCGTGGGAATCAAGTCCCGGCACGACTCCCGAAGCAACCATTTGGTGCCACCGCCGACCGGGGCCTTGATGCCGCTGGACAGCGGGGCCACGTAATCAACCAACTGCTGAGCAAGCAACGGCACACGAATCTCCAGCGACACCGCCATGCTGTTGACGTCGGTATCCCGGAGGAGCGTGTTTGCCATATAGGTACACGCCTCGATGCGGCTCACCGCGGTAAACACGTCGGCTGCCGGACCGGCCAGGTCTGCGACGACGTCTGCGGTCAGCCAGTGCGAAGTCAGCCCGACACGGGCTGCGGTCAGGCCCAGCGCCTCGACTTGCCGGTCGGAGAGCACCCTGCGCATCTGCAGCGCGACGGACTCGACGGTCGCCTCGCCCCCCAGCAAATCCGGCAGCTTCTCGCGCACGCTCGCCGGCCTGCCGAGCGTCGCGAGCCGCGCGATCCCGCGCCGCATCCGCCGCGGCATGAATCGCATCGCCGATGCGACGCGGTGATACCGCCCGACCGCACCGAACGAGCCATACCCGCCGAAAATCTCGTCTCCCCCGAGGCCCGACAGGGCCACGGTCAGACCAGCCTGCTTCACAGCCCGACTGATGACGAATGAGTTGAATCCGTCGATGCTCGGCCGATCACTGGCCGATAGCCAGGCATCCCACAACGCCGGAATCTCGTCGGCAGCCAGCACGATCTCCTCGTGCACCGACCCGATGCCGCGGGCCGTGGCCGCCGCCTGCTGCAGTTCGTCTGCCACTCCCTCCTCGGTGAAGCCGACCGAGAACGTGCGGATCGCACCGGCGTGCCGGGCCGCGAGGGCCGCCACGATCGTGCTGTCGATGCCCGCCGAGAGAAAGACGCCGATCGGAACGTCGCTCGCGAGGTGGTCGCGAACCGCGGCGTCGACAAGACTGCGGACGCGGCTCGGCACGTTGCCGTCGTCGGCCTTGTTGCCGCCGCGCGGAAACCGCCAAAACCGCCGCGGGCCCTCCCGCTGCACCCGGCCGCCTGGAGCGCGTATCCATTCACACCCGCCGGCCGGAAACGATCGGATGGCCCGCAGCAGCGTGAACGGGTCCTGCGGCGCCCCATAGGCGAGCAGCGTGGCGACTCCGGCTGGATCCCACTCCACGGGAACGATTCCCGAGGCCAGCACCGCTCTCACCTCGCTTGCAAACACCAGTCGGCCAGCCGACTCCGCGACGTACAGGGGCTTGATGCCGAGCGGATCCCGCGCCAGGAGGATGCGATCGGCCCGTTTATCGTGAAAAGCCAGGGCATACATGCCCTCGAGTCGCGGCAGGGCCTCGGCGCCCCACGTCACCAGCGCCTCGAGCAGCACCTCGGTGTCGCCATGACCGCGAAATACGCTGCCGCGGGCCACCAGTTCGGCGCGTAGCTGCCGGAAGTTGTAGATCTCGCCGTTGAACACCAGACAGTCGCCGGTGGCTGGGTGGAGCATCGGCTGATGCCCCGCCGGTGTCAGGTCGAGAATCGCCAGCCGCCGGAAGCCAAAACCTGCCGCCGCCCCGCCGACGGAGAAGGTTTCGATGCCCGCGTCGTCTGGACCACGATGCACCAGGGACTGTGTCATTCGTTGGACCGCGGGCGACACCTCCCCCACATCGGGGCTGACAATTCCGGCTATGCCGCACATGCATCGGGCCGCGGTGGCCACTCCATCCCGGTCGAGAATTCTCTCCGACCAGTGTAGCACTCGGCCGGTGCCGGGTTTTCGCAGCTTTTCGCCGTTCAGCCAGCCAAGCTGGCCGATACCGCGGGCCAATTCGAGGCTGGCGACGGTGGCAGCCTGCCGATGAAACGGGCATACCACAACGCCACCGAGAAGATCCGCCAAGGCAGCGTGACGGACCCCGCGCCCGCGAAATAGGCATCAAGCTGCCGACATGCCGTCTTGACGTCGAAGTACGGGCAGGCTCCCACGACGTCCCGGAACACGCCGCTGAGCCGGTCCCGCGTCGCATGCATGTAGACGTCGAGCGGGGCGGCGAATCCGAACTTGGTCCGTTGATCCAGAACGGCAGCCGGCACGATGCCATGCATGGCCTGCCGCAGCGCGTGCTTGGAACGCCCCTCCATCAGCGTCCGCGGGTCGTACTGCCAGACAGCGGCAAGCAGTTCGTGGTCGATGAACGGCGTCCGAATTTCAACCCCGAAGGCCATGCCGTTGCGGTCCTCGTAATGGACGAACGGGGGCACACACCAGTGTTGCACGTTGTCATGAAAACGATTGACGAGGACGTCTCTCTCGTGACTGTAGTAAAAGGGGATTTCCGCCGCGTAGGATTCGAAGGCGGAACCGCGCAGGACGTGTGCCGCGTAACGCCGTTTGATCGCCACGCGAACCGCCAGCGGCATGCTTTCGTGGAAGCCGTGCTTGAGTAGACTCCAGCCCGACCCCATCCCGAAACGCCGATAGGCGTCGATGGAGGCTGCGAAGCGGCCAACCCGGCCCCGCCGCAGCAGGCTGCCGAGCATCGCATATACGTGCCCCATGTACCCACCGAACAATTCGTCCCCACCATTGCCCGAGAGCAGCACGCGGATGCCGGCCTGCTGCGCCAGTCGGCAGAGCCGCCAATGTGCATACATCGATGCGTCGGCCATCGGCTCCTCGTGGCAGTCGAAGGCCGCCGGCAAGTCGTCCAGGAACGTGTTTCCGTCGATCTCGAGAGAATGGACGCGGGACCGAATGGCGTCGAGGACGGCGGGAATCAGTCGATTCTCGGCATTGCTGGTCTCGTCGGGCAGGATCGAACTGAAACTGGAAAGTTCCTCGTCGCCAATGAGACCCCGGGCCGTGCAGGCAATCGACGCGGAATCGATGCCGCCCGACACAAAAACGCCGACGGGAACGTCGGAAACCATGTGCTTGGCTACGGAATCCGTCACCGCGTCCCGAACGATGGACGCATCCTCCGCCCTGAACGGGCGGGTGCCAAAGGCGGGGGGCGACCAGTACCGTCGTGGCTGCGACATCGATCCATCGAGATCAACCCACGCATAATGGGCGGCTGGTACTTGGCGGATTTCCTTGAAGCAGGTCTCGTTCGACGCGTCGAGGTGCCGAAAGGCGAGAAACCGGGCCAGCGTGTCGAGGTTGGCCGAGTGCGGAAACTCACCGAACAGCAGCGGACGAATTTCCGAAGCGAAGAGCAGCGAGCTACCGACCTGTCGGTAGTACAGCGGCTTCATTCCGAACCGGTCCCGCGCCAAGAGCACCTTCCGCTCGCGGGGATCCCAAATGGCAAAGGCAAACATGCCCCGCAACCGCTGGACCGCATCGATTCCCCAGTGGCCGTACGCCCGCAGAAGGACTGCGGTGTCGCCGCTGCTCATGCCGGATGGCGCGGGCCCCAGTTCCGCCGCCAGGTCGGCGAAGTTGTAGATTTCCCCATTGAAAACGACGACGTTGCCGGCGGCTGGGTCATGCATCGGCTGGGCGGCCGCATCCGATAGATCGATGATGCTCAGCCGGGAATGGGCGAACGCGATGCGTTCACAGAAATGAGTTCCTTCGCCATTCGGCCCTCGATGGCGGATTCGGACCAGCATCGTAGCGACCAGATCGCGTCGCTCGGCCAGCGGGCCGACGATGCCGGCTATCCCACACATCACTCGTCCCTCCGCGTTGAAGCGGGTCCCGCCATGTCGCTGGGTAGCACCGAAAGCCTAAGGCCCGAATTTTAACCCCGGTTTCCGACACCAGCCCGTTCATGAAGACTTCGAAAGGTTCGGCCGTCTTTCTGCTTCCGTCGAGAACCGCCGCGTGATCGAAAAGCGCACTTACTTCCCGCGGCCGCAAAGCCACGAAAAGACCAACATTCTCCCTCCTAATGGGGAGTCAGTCCGTAATCTTATAGATGCAGCGCGGCTTCATTTCAACCGTTGTCGCTCAGGAGACGGTTGGACCATAACTCGGGGCTCAGGCTGGGAAATCGCCGGCAAAACCCACGGTAAACGGTGAAAATAGAGCGCTCGGATGACTTTTTCGCCCCACGGGTAAACTTGTCGCTTGAGGGCGTTCGGCGTTCGGTAGGGGAAACCCCTGCGAGCGAGATAACCGAGCGGCGGATTTCTGCCCACCCGTCGAATCAGTTTGCGGAGCCTCAGCCCCTATGTCCTTTGATCTTGCAGCACAGGGCGTCGCCGTCATCGGTCTGGGTTATGTCGGCCTCCCCCTATCGCTGGGCTTCGCGCGGAACGGCACCCGAGCCCTGGGTTTTGACACCGACCCCGAGAAAGTCGCATCGCTGAACGCCGGCAGGTCGTATATCAAGCACGTCTCCAGCGAGGCGGTATCCGCAGTCGTGGCTGCAGGCACGTTCGCTGCGACCACCGACTTTTCGCGGCTCGCCGAAGTTGCGGCAATCCTGATTTGCGTGCCCACGCCGCTGACCGTCAATCGGACGCCGGATCTTTCCTTCATCGAGGCGACGGCCCGCGCGATCGTGCCCCACCTTCGCCGCGGCCAGTTGATCGTTTTGGAGTCCACCACCTACCCCGGAACCACGGACGAAGTGGTTCGTGGCATCCTCGAGCAGGCGACGGGCATGAAGGCGGGAGAGGACTTCTTCCTCGCCTTCTCCCCGGAACGCGAAGATCCGGGCAACCCGACCGCGCTCCAAGATATCCCGAAGGTGGTCGGCGGCCTCACGGCCACCTGCCTCCAGCGGGCCACGGAGACATATGCCCGCGTCGTTCGCAACGTCGTGCCCGTATCAAGTTGCCGCGCAGCGGAGGCGACAAAACTTCTCGAAAACATCTTCCGCTCGGTCAACATAGCGCTGGTCAACGAACTGAAAGTCATCTATGCAGCGATGGGGATCGACATTTGGGAGGTCATCGGAGCCGCGGCTACGAAACCTTTCGGCTTCATGCCGTTTTATCCCGGGCCTGGTCTGGGCGGACACTGCATTCCGATCGACCCGTTTTATCTTACGTGGAAGGCCATGGAATACGGCCTGCGCACGCGGCTCATCGAACTCGCCGGCGAGATCAACACCGCGATGCCCCAGTACGTCGTCGGCCGCGTGGTCGAGGCGCTCAACGACGCTGGTCGGTCGGTGCGGGGCGCCCGGGTGCTCATCCTCGGGCTCGCATACAAGCCCAACGTCGACGACGATCGGGAATCACCTACGTACGAGATCATGGAACTGCTGGAGCGACGCGGCGCCGAGGTCTTCTACAACGATCCCCATGTGCCGTTCATCCGGCCGGGCCGCAGTCACCATGCAGTCGCCGGCCGAGAATCCCGACCGGTGACCGCTGATTACGACGTCATCGTGTTGTGCACCAATCACAGGGAGTACGCCGACATCGATTTCCGCGCGCTCGGCGTGCCCCTAATCGATTGTCGTAATGCGGCCAGATTGCGGCCGGACCGCTACTATCCCGCCTGACGGCCCGGAGCAGCGGGCTGAACGTCGCCGTCTGCCGAGCGGCACGGCCCACGCACCATTCATGAACCCCATCTTCGTCACCGGCGCGGCAGGATTCGTTGGCTACCACCTGACCCGGTTTTTCCTCGCTCAGGGTCGGCCGGTCGTGGGATTCGACAATCTCAATTCGTATTACGACCCGACCCTGAAGCGCGGCAGACTCGCTCAGCTCGAAGGATTCCCCGGATGGCGGTTCGTCGCCGGCGATCTCGCCGATTCCCCGGGCTTGCGGCGGGCGCTGGACGAGTCCGGGGCCGAGCACGTCGTGCACCTTGCCGCCCAGGCCGGCGTGCGTTGGTCGCTCGACCATCCGGAAGCGTACGTCGACTCGAATCTCGTCGGATTCGCCAACGTGCTGGAAGCCTGCCGACATGGTGCGATCAAGCACCTGGTGTATGCCAGTTCCAGCAGCGTGTACGGCGCGAACACGCGTGTTCCCTTCAGCGTCGGCGACACGGTCGATCACCCGGTCAGCCTGTATGCCGCGACCAAGAAGGCCAACGAACTGATGGCCCACGCCTACAGCCATCTCTTCGGACTGCCGACGACCGGGCTGCGATTCTTCACCGTCTACGGCCCGTGGGGCCGGCCCGACATGGCATATTGGAAGTTCACGGAGGCGATCCTCGCCGGACGACCGATCGAGGTCTACGGGGGTGGCGTGCTGCGTCGCGATTTCACCTATGTGGACGACGTGGTGGAGGCAATCAGCCGGATCACGCACCGCCCCCCGACCGGGAACCCGCAGTGGTCCGGGGATGCGCCTGATCCGGGGACCAGCGCTGCGCCGTGGCGGATTTACAACATCGGCAACCACACTCCGGTCAGCGTCAACGAGATGATCGGGCTCCTCGAGCGACTCTGCGACCGGCCCGCGAGCCGACTGGAACTCCCACGGCAGCCCGGGGACGTGGAAGTGACCTACGCAGACGTGACGAGTCTGAGCCGGGATTTTCAGTTCCAACCGACGACACCGCTCGCGGATGGCCTGGCCCGTTTCGTTACCTGGTTCCGGTCGTGGTCGGCTCCTCGGTGATCGGCTCATGCGCCCCCGCGTCGTCAGCGTCTGCCTCGACCTGTCGCCGTCTCACGGCGGCATGTACCGGGCGGTGACTGATCTCGCCCGCACGCTGGAATCCCCGATCGTGACGTTTCACGACGGCACGGGCCTCGAACCACCGGCCGTGCCCGACCTACCGGTCGCCGTGGTCGACTGGAAGCTTCTGCCCGAGGTGCGGCGCGTCTTCCTGCCCAGCGCAGCGGTGAGGCACGCTGCGACACGGGCGATCGGCGCTGCCGATTGCATCGTGGTGCACTCGTTGTTTCGCAGCCACACGCAGATCGTCCGCCGCCTCGCGGCGGACCGCCGCATCCCGTACATCGTGGTGCCGCATGGAGCGCTGGAACCGGCATTGTGGCAAACCCGGACCGCGTTGCGCAAGGCGTGGATGCTGGCGGGCGGCACCCGTTTCCTGCGTGCCGCTGCCCGGATCGTGTTCGCAACCCGAGGCGAGCAGGCACATGCCGCACAAACGCTTGGCCACGAGTATCCCTCCGCGGTGATCCCCTTTGCAGTGGCGGCGATCGACAGACCACGGTCGACGGCGGACCAAGCGGCGGCCCGGAACAAACTTGCATTACCGATCGGCCGACGCCTCCTGTTGGTGTTGGGACGGCTCGATCCCGTGAAGCGACCAGAAGAAATCGTGGCTGGTTTTTGTGCGGCGAACAGTACCGGATGCGACCTCGTGATCGCAGGCATGGACGGGGCCGTGACGGCAACCGAGTTGCGCCGCCTCGTGCCCGCCGACATGCGCGACCATGTCTGGTTGCTCGGCGGTCTGGACAGCTGCGGGCGCGATGCGGCCCTGACCGCCTGCGACGGCTATCTGTCCTGGTCCCGTCACGAGAGTTTCGGCTATGCCGCGGCGGAAAGCCTCGCCGCCGGTCTGCCGGTCATTCTGCCGCCGGGGCACGGCCTCCGGTCCGCGCTCGACGGCGTTGCATGCGGACTGTTTCCGGCGGACGGCGATCGACCGGCGCTGGTCGCCGCGATCCGCGCGTTTGCCGCATGGACGGAAGATGAAATCAGCAACCGCGGAGCCGTCGGCCGGGAATGGGTGCGGCGGACACTGCGCCCCGAGTCCGTCGCGGACCAGTGGCGTTCGCTCATTGCCGACATCACAACACATCAGGGGAACAGCCCATGAAACTCAAGCGCGCCCTGATCACCGCCGCCGGTCGGGATGACCAGGCGCTGCCCCTGCAGCGGCTCGTGGACCGCGACGGGACCGCCAAGACCGCCCTGCGGATCATCGTCGAGGAGGCCGTCGCCGCCGGCTGCGACGAGATCGGGATCGTCGTCCGGCCCGGTGATGAGGCCGCCTTCCGCACCGCGGCCGGTGTGGCTGCGTCACGGCTGGAACTCATCCCGCAGCCCGTGCCTCGCGGCTACGGAGATGCGGTGACCTGCGGCCGGGCGTTCGTCGGCGATGAGCCGTTTCTGCACCTCGTTGGCGATCATCTCGCCGTTTCCGCCCGCGGCGGCAACGGCCCCGAGCCCGGCGACGCGGCCCGCCGGTGTGCCCGGCAGCTCGTCGCCGTGGCCGAGGCCGAGGACTGCGCCGTGTCGGCAGTGCAGGCCACCCGTGAGAGCATGCTCCCGTATTTCGGCACCATCGGTGGCCGACGGGTGGCCGGCACGACGGGCCTGTATGCGATCGAGACCGTCGTCGAAAAACCGACACCCACGGAGGCCGAGCAGACCCTGATCGTGCCCGGCCTGCGGGCCGGCCACTATCTCTGTTTCTTCGGCATGCACGTGCTCACGCCCGCCGTGTTCGACATGCTCGCGAGCCTCGGCGAGGTCGGCGCCCGCCAACTCTCACCGGCACTGGCGAAGCTCGCCGACCGCGAACGGTATCTGGCCTTCGAGGTCCACGGCCACCGGTACAACCTCGGCACCACGTACGGCCTGCTCGTCGCCCAGCTCGCCCTCGGCCTCGCGGGCCGAGACCGCGCCGAGATCCTCGCCCAGCTCGTGGAGCTCCTCGCCCGGCAGCCGCAGTGAATGCAGGATCAGCCCGCCGGAGACTCGCGGGCCGCAGACGCCGCATCAGCTTGGGCGCCCCTCGAGTCGGCGGCATTGTTTCGACGACGGCCACGGACGGAATGCGATCACGCCTATTGACGGCCACCTCCAAAAAAGTGTACACATGATCACTTCCTGTTTCTTTGCGGCTGCGCGGACCACGGATCATGCTCGTTCGCTGGACCGATCACGCCTGGTTCGAAGCCAACAGACGCGGCATAGGCGTCGCAGAAGTCGAGGCAACGCTGCAGTCACCGGGTCAGATTCTCATCCTGAGGCCGGGCCGAGCAGTGTGGCAGTCTGTTCTCCCATCTGGACGGCTACTGCGGGTGTTCGTGGACATCGACCGGATTCCGTGCGAAATTGTTACGGTGTACTGCACGAGCAAAGTGGCCAAATATTGGAGGACATGACGATGAAGGTCCTGTTCGACCCGGAGACTGACACGCTCTCCGTGCTCGTGATGAACGGCGTGGTGGCCGAGAGCGACGAGCCCAGGCCCGGCATCATTCTCGACTACGACGCCAACGGCAGCCTGCTCTCCGTCGAAATTCTCGACGCGTCGAAGCACATGCCGATTCCGCGGCAGGTCGAGTTCGAGGTGACGGCAAAACACGTCGGGTAAAGCCATGCCGATCACCGCTGCATTACCTGCCGCATCACCCCTCGTGGCGATCATCACGGCGGCCGACCCCGAGGCCCGGGACCGGTCGATCGACGACGTCTGCCGCGACGCCGGGCTCGATGAACTGCTCGGTGAGTGCGACGCGTTGGAGGCGTTTCGACGGCAAAGCCCCAACCTCTACGAACGCGTGCGGGCCCTGTTCTTCCTCCACGCCCTCCACCGCTTCCACATCCCGCCGCTCGTCGCCGCCACAGACGCCGCGGCCCTCATCCCCCACGCGGGATACGAGCACCTGCTCGCCCGCCGCTTCGAGGAGGCGATCGAGACGTTTCTCGCGGCCCAGGCGGAGCATGGGCCGTCCGACGCCATCTCCAGCGCGCTCGCCGCCGCCTACCGCGACCTCGGCCTGCAAACGCTCGCCAACCAGGTCCGGCGCAGCGTCCGCGGCCTGCGCGGCAACCAGTGGATGTTTCGCATGGGGCACCCGGCCGACCACGCCCTGCGGATCCGCCCCGAA
>JBIKKQ010000267.1:0-3787 GCA_044360305.1 Pirellulales bacterium | reverse complement strand
GCCACCGTCCGTGCCGCGATCGACGCCGGGATCACGCACCTCGATACCGCCGACTGCTACGGCGAACATGGGGAGAGCGAACGGGCGATCGCCGCCGCGATAGCCGGCCGGCGCGACGCGGTCGTGCTCGCCGGCAAGTGCGGGATTCACTGGGTGCCCGACGCGTCGGCCGCTCCGCCGCGCCGGCAGGTCGTGGATGGCCGTCCGGAGCGGCTCCGGGCCGAGGTGGCCGAGAGCCTCGAACGGCTCGGCACCGACCACTTCGACCTCCTCTACCTGCACGCCCCCGATCCGCAGCTGCCGATCGAGGAGTCGGCCGGCGAACTCGCCCGGCTGCTCGCCGCCGGCGTGACCCGGGCGGTCGGCCTGTCCAACGCATCCGTGGACCAGCTCCGCCGGTTCGCCGCCGTCTGCCCGCTGGCCGCCTGCCAGATGCAGTTCAACATGCTCCAGCGGCAGATCGAGGCGGACATCCTCCCCTGGTGCCGCGACCGGGGCGTGGCCATGGTCGCCTACTGGCCGCTGATGAAGGGCCTGCTCGCCGGCCGGATGCGGCGCGGCCAGGTGTTTCCCACCACCGACACCCGGCACAAGTACCCGATCTTCAACGGCGTTGAATTCGACCGCAGTCTCGATTTTGTCGATGCCCTGCGGCCGACCGCCGCCCGCCTCGGCTGCCAGCTCGCCGACCTCGTGCTGGCGTGGACGGCGGAGCAGCCGGGCATCACGAGCGTGCTGTTCGGGGCGACGTCACCGGCGCAGGTCGAGGAGAACGCGCGGGCGCTGGCCTGTGATCTCGACGCCGCCGCGCGGGAGGAGATCGCCGCCGCGATCCGGGCCCGGGGGCCCGTTGCGGGGCGGCGGTCCGCCTGATCGTCAGGCCGCACCCACGGCCGCCGGCTGCGCAGCGGCCACGCCGACGTAGGCCTGCCGGGCCTCGAGGCAGACGCGGCGAAACGACTCGGGCCGACTGACGCCGGGCAGCCTGAGGGTTTCGACGGGGCCGCGGCGAAAGACGAGGTCCCCCGCCGCGTACCACTCCTGGCCGGGCTTCACCACGAGATCGATCGCGTCGAACCGGTCGAGATCGACGTACTGCTGCACCCGCGGATTGATTCCCTGCTCGATCAGTACCCGCCGGTTCGTGAGCCGATACCGGCGGATCGCCCACGGGAGCCGCATCGAAAGATAGAGCATCAGGCCGACCGGGATCGTGGCGAGCAGGGCGAGCCGTCCGAACGACAGCGGCCCGAAGCCTTCCTTGATCCGGTACAGGCGGCCGAGGGTCTGGCCGAAGCCGGTGCTGGCCACCGACGGCCAGACCGTCATCACGGTCGCCTCGGCCACCGCGGGCGGAACCACGCCGGAAATCGTCTGTCGTGCCATCGAAACCGCCTGCATGTGTCGGCTGAAAAAGACCTCGAGAAGCCTCGCCATCGTACCCGACGGGCTGCGCGGGGGAAGGGGCCGGCAGCCACGGCGCGGCTACCGGGGTTGCGGGCCGCTCGCCTTCCTGCGGCAGGTCACCACGACGGTGCCCGCCTCCCCACTGGTGTCGGCGACGGACCAATCGGCTGGCATTTCCCCCTCCTCCGGCCCGGCCTCGAGGTCCGGGAGGTGCTCGCGCAGAAGCGGCCAGGCAAGATCGACCGGAAGCCCGAGGCCGTGGGCTTGGCCACTGGCGTCGGTCCGCGGCAGCGGCGCCTCGAGGCCGACCAGCCGGCCCCGCCGATCGACGATCGGAGAGCCCCCGGCACCGCGGGCAACCGCCCCGCGATGGATGAACCCCGCGGCCGTCGAGCTGCCGGCCGCGCTCGGGCTCGCCGAGACGACCCGACCGCGGACGGGCTGTCGCGTACCCCGACCGCGTCCCTCCGCGGGCCGCCCGATGATCGACACCTCGTCGCCGGCCGCCGGCCCCGCCGCAGCCACCGGCAGCGGTTTCGCGATCAGGCCTTCGCAACGCAGCAAATAAAGCCCCCCGCCTTCGGCCGCCGCCACCTCGCGTGCCGCCAACTGGCGGCCGGGCGCCGTCGGATCGTCGATCAGGATCTCGGTCGCCTCGGGCACGAGCGGCACGGTCGTGAGCACGAACCCGTCGGCCACCACGGCCGCCTCGCCCGTCTGGCTCTCGGCGACCCATTCGGCCGGCGGCTCGACGTGCCGGGCAAGATCGGCGGTGGCCTGCGTTCCCTTGGCGGCGGGAATCGGCCGGCCAGCCGGCGACTTGAGCATCATGGTGGCCGGCGCAGCGAGCGGTTTCAGCCGCGGATTCCGCAGCACGTCTCGGTAGCAGTCGTTCAGGTCGGCGAGCAATTTTTCCGGAATCTTCGGCCGCAGGCCGGGGGCCTCACGGATGACCATGCCGAGGTTGTCCACGATCACCTGATCGTCCAACGCCAGTTCGGCAGCCTTGATCAGGTGGGCGACTCCGCCCGGGTACTTGCCGCTGAACATCTCCGCCAGGCCGAGATTGTTGAGGGCGTTGGCGTTGTCGGGGTCGCGCCGCACGGCCTCGGCGAAGAAATCGATCGCCTTGGCGAGGTTCGGCCCGGCGTCGCCTGGAATTTTCGGCTTGAGCAGGAAATAGCCGAGCCCGAGCACGACATCGGCCGCGCCCCAGTCAGGATCGAGGCGGCCCGTCTTCTTCAGTTCATCCTCCGCGAGCGTCCAATTTCCCAGCCGGATGACCCCGATCGCGTGCGTCAACTGCTCCTCGGCGGCCCGCCGCCCCTGCGCCCGCTGCTCCGGAAGGAGCCACGCTTCCCCCATCCGCAGACGCTTCGCGTCGGCCCGCTTCCCCCAGTCAGCGAGCCGGGCCACGGCCGCGGCCCGGTCCTCCGCGTCGAGGAGGTCGCCGGCGAGAAACAGGCGATACACCTTGACCGCGTCCGCCGCCGACCGACACCAGATGGCGTCGGTCTCCACTCCCTTGAGCGACTCCGGCACCGACACGGTCGTCCGACCGATCGGCCCGCGAACGGTCACGCTACCAGCCGGTGCGACCGGCGGCGTCAGCCCATCGCCCCGGCTGCGCACGAAGCCGCGGCCGGCTTCCGACAGCGCCGCCAAAGGCACCTCGATGCGACTCCTGTCGGGGAGCTCGATGATCACGACGGCGGCATTGTCCGGCTTGAGCCCGACGAGCGCGCCGGTGACCTCCCAGGTCCGCTCCTCGCCAAATACCAGCGGCGAACCGAGCACCACCACCATGCCCAGCCAGCAGCAGCGGGACTTCATGCCTGCCCTTTCTTGCGCGCGGCCGACACCTGTCAACTGCGGTGCTGCCAGGGGAGCGTGCCTCGCGGTTCGCAGTGTAACCGTCGGCGCATAAAAAAACCCGCCTGGGGCTCGGCGAGCCCCAGGCGGGTCACATGATCCATGTCGATCCGGCAGCCTTGCCGTTCACCGGGTTTCCCCTGGAACGACCGATCTCTTTTGGCTGGCAACACGATCGCCTCCACATTCAGTGTCGACTATCCCCGCACCAGGACCTTTCGGCCCGGCATGGCGATGGTCTCACCGATGGCCTCCGCGGACACTGGTCAAGCCAGCGCCGGTTCGGCGGTTTCCTTTAGAAAGGAGGTGATCCAGCCGCAGGTTCCCCTACGGCTACCTTGTTACGACTTAGTCCCAATCGCAGAGTTCATCTTAGGCGCCTGGCTCCTTGCGGTTACCTTAGCGACTTCGGATGCCCCCCACTTTCGTGGCTTGACGGGCGGTGTGTACAAGGCTCAGGAACACATTCACCGCGGTATGCTGACCCGCGATTACTAGCGATTCCAGC
>JBIKKQ010000266.1:0-3805 GCA_044360305.1 Pirellulales bacterium | reverse complement strand
GCGGCCCAACAGGCCCTGTTGGCTCCAGTTGACCTGCTGCTCGCACGCCACGGGCGAATGGACGGTGAACAGAAGCGGCGCCCGACCGCCGATGGCCCGCAGACCCGCGATTCCCATGAAGACGCTGTGGGCATGCACGACACTCGGGCAGGCCTCACATGCAATCTTCGCAACCGACCGCTCCACGGCTGCGATGACACGTTCGCCACGGAACGGATTGAGCGGATGGGCCTGCGGTCGAGAAATCGTCAGGACATTCACGCCATCGATCGTCCGGGTTTTGCCCTCTAACGAGTCATCAGTGGCGATGCAGAGCATATGAGACTCGTAGCCAGCCCTGCTGAACTCCCGCGCGCAGTCCCAGGCAACGCGGCCCATTCCGCCGGGCTGGTCGAGGAAGAAGGTGTCGCAGAGCGAGAGATAAACGGGCTGATTCATCGGCTCGAAGGTTTCTTCGCTCCGCCCAGCAGCAGATCCCGCAACAGCCGGCGTGTCGGGCGTTCGACAAGAATCGCCACGAGCACGCTGATGACGGTGAAGCAAACAAGCCTCACCGCTCCGCCGACGATCCCCGGAGGAGGCAGTGCAGAGGCCAGCACATCGTTCAAAGGGAGTTGCAAAAGATAAAGGGGATAACTTGCCTCACCAAGCATGCTGAAAACGGGCGTGCCCAGCACACGCGCCGCAGTCGTGTGCGCGGCCGCGAGCCCGAGGATAACCGCGGCCGATACAGGAAGCACCGCTGTTCGCTTGAGCGTGTCGCTGACTTCGGTGCCGAGGCCACTAAAAAGCAGCAGTAGGCAGGCGATACCGGCATAGGTAGCCACCGCGGCCGGAGTGCCGGCCCGGTCCGCTGAGAGATGCAGAAGCCGCCCGACGAAGATGCCACCCAGAAAGTATGGAAAGTTTGCGAACGGGCCACGCCAGAAGTAGTCATTCCAGAATCCGCGGATGCCGGTCGGGTAATGAGCCGTCAGGAATTGCTCCGCAACGACGAACCCTACGACCGAAATACATGTCGCCATAAATGCCAGCCCAACCGCCATGCCCCCAGGCTTCAGCAGCGGCCGCAGCAGCACCAGCAGCGGACAGAAGAGCACGTAAAAGAACCATTCGCACGACAGGGACCAGGCTGGGGAAATGACGACGCCGCTCGTCCAGGGCGTGGTTAGCCACGACTGCATGAGCGACAGATACATTGCTGCCCCACCGGCGATGCGGACCGCTGCGGCTTCCAACGAAGCCGTAGCCCGGACCTGGGATTGCACGAACGGCACGAGCGCGATGATGAAGGCCAGAAGGTAGCAGGGATAGATCCGGACCAGACGCAGGGCGAGAAACCGTCGCCAGGAAATACCCTCGCCGTCGAGGAATGTGGGGAGATAGGAGTAGGCGAGCACCGCCCCTGACAACGTGAAGAAAAACGGCACGCCGAGCCAGCCGTCACGAAACAGCCATCCAAGCGAATGATCTGCCGGTACGAAGTGGTACATCAACACCGCCGCGGCCGCCAGGTATCGGATTCCGGTGAGGCTCTCGATCGGTGCCGGTGCTGCCATTGAATTACGAGCCTCGCCGGGCCACGCGACGCGCGGCGTCACGGATGCCCGCGACCGCGCGGTCGAGCGAATATGCCTCCGCCTTCGCCCGGCACGCTGCGTGGACGGCCTGTCGGTCTCCATGCAACTGTCGCGCGGTGGCCACGATCGCCTCGCGCAGTGCGGGTGCATCTCCCGCAGCGAAAATCCGCCCTGTCAGGCCCTCGTCAACGAGGTCCGGCCCGCAGCCGACCTTGTCGCTCAGGATGGCCGGTATCCCGAACTGCAGCGCCTCATTCACGACGAGCCCCCACGTTTCCGAAAAGCTCGATGGAAGTACGAGCATGTCGCTGTTCGCGTAGACCTCGCCCATCTGCTCTTGATTGCGAAAGCCAAGGAAGTGCACCCGGTTATCGCCACGGTCGGAAGCACGGCGTTCGAGATCGGCTCGCAGCTCGCCGTCGCCCATGAATACAAGGTGCACCGGGCGGCCGTCCACGTCGGGTACCGTGGCCAGGGCGTCGAGGAGAATACGGGGGTCCTTCTTGGGAATGAGCTTTCCCGAAAAGAGCACGACGACCGCCTCGTCCGGAATGCCGAGGGCATGCCGCAGGGGACCGCGGACGGCGGCCAGTCGCTGTCGCTCGAACAGGTCGGTGTCGATGCAATAGGGTGACATTCCGATGCGTTCGGGAGGCACGCCGAGGCGCAGGTAGTGGTTGCGAGCGTTGTGGCCGATCGCCAGAAACGAGGAGATCTGGCCGTAGAACGCCCGCAGGGCAAGCGAACGGCAGGCGGCGCGTATCGGCGGCCGACGTTTGTCGGCATCGGTGGCCTCCGTCCGGAGGATGGCCGGTACGCCAAGGGCGCGGCAGGCAAGCAGGGCGTGCCAGTAGAAGAGCGGAACGTAGCCATTCAAGAGACAGGCATGGGGCTTGAACGCCCGCAGTCGGCCGGCCAGCCCGAGAGAACCGGCCGCCAGCGACGAGGTTGGCCGCTCATGCTGCAGCACTTCGTATTCGTAGCCTTCGAGCAGGGGAACACTCCACTCGACCGCGCGACCGAATTCCCTGTCGAGGTAAGCGCGGGCGCTGAAATCGGAAAGAAAAAACACGCGGGGCCGGATATCCCCGCCATCGTTGAGACGCCTCCACAGGGGACACTGATACTGGATGGGATGGGTGGTGAAAACGGCAAGGCGGAGCGACTTCTTCACAGGCATGTGGTCACGATGCCGGGCGAAACCCGGCCAAACATGACGTGTATGGAGACAGCCCGAGGGCAGACCGGCCCTTTTGCGTGATCGCTCGATACAGATAGCCCGCGAAGCCGCGACGGATCATGCGGTCGTACTCGTGCTCGAGTCGCTCCTCGGCAAAGACGTTGCGGATGTCGGCATCGCAGGACGTGCGGCCAAGCAGTCTGCGCAGCCGCTGCGGGTAAACGTAGCGATCGACAAAGGAGTCGAGCAGTCCGGACAGGAACGCCTGCGAGCGGAACCGGTCGTCTCCCGGGTGCGTTTCTTGCGTAAACGCGGCCACCTCGCGGGCCGAGCGGATACCATCCCTGGTTTGCGGCACGATGGGCGTGAGCCGCGAAATGCTCTCCGCCTGGATACGGTAGCCCGCGACCGTGGCGTCGGTGAACACCACGTCGCCGATCGCGAGCAGCTTCAGAAACGTTTCCCAGTCGCCGGCGTAGGCGTTGGAATCAGGAAATCCCCCCACGCGGGCGAGCGCCTCGCGGTCGAAGAGATGGGGGGTCACGTTACACAGGCAACTTCCCTTGTCACCGGCGGTGGCAAGAAAGTGAAGCAGGCTCGGGCCATGCGCCCGGCCGGTGAAGCCCCAGCCCGGTACGGACACGAGTTGGCGACCATCTTTGTCGACGATTCTTGGTCGGGCGAAGACCGCACCCGGCCGCGTGCCCGCCGAGTCGTAGGCGGCGACGAGGTGCGAAAGGGCGCCGGGGAGCAGGTAGTCGTCGGCATCGACGAACTTCACGAGATCGCCCGAGATATACAGCATCCCCTCGTTCTTGTTGCCGTAATGCCCGCGATTGCGTTCGTTGCGAATGACCTGCACGCGGTCACCCGCAAAACGCTGCGCGATCTCGAAGGTTCGGTCACGACCGCGATCCTCGACCACCACCAGTTCGAAGTCCTGATAGTCCTGATCGAGAACGCTGCGAATCGCCGTCTCCACGAAGGGTTCGTTGTTATAGGCCGTGATGACGACGGAGACACGAGGTTTCATGATTCAGACCGT
>JBIKKQ010000265.1:0-3834 GCA_044360305.1 Pirellulales bacterium | reverse complement strand
CACGACGGCCCGCGCGGGCCCGGCGTCGCCCGCCAGCACGCCGCGGATCCGGGCGGCACTCGACGCGGGGCCGTCCACCGCCAGATCGGCGAGCCGGGCCACGGGCAGCGTCGCGAGGCCGAAGTCCTCCGGCTGCCAGCGAAACCGGCGGCTGGCGCCGGCGCCGACGTCGATCACGTCCGTGGGGCCGAACAGGCTCACCTCGTCGAAGCACCGGGCGTCGGGTGCCGTGCCGAGCCGGCCCGAGACGACGACCGCGCGGCTGGCGCCGAGCCGGCGGGCGGCCTCGGCCATCGGCTCCCGCGCCGACTCCCTGCCGACGCCGATCAGCTGCACCGTCGCGCCGGCCGGATTGCACAGCGGCCCGACGAGGTTGAACACCGTCGGCCGGCCGAGCGACCTGCGCAGGGGCCCCACCCTGGCCAGGGCCGGATGGTGCAGGGGCGCCAGGCAGAAGCAGAAGCCGAGATCGGCCAGGCCGCGACCGCTGGCGGCGGGAGTGGCGTCGATCGGCACGCGGAGCTGCTCGAGCACGTCGGCCGATCCGGTGCGGCTCGACACCGCCCGATTGCCATGCTTCGCCACCGGCTGACCGGCGGCGGCGACGACGAGGGCCACGGCCGTGGAGATGTTGAACGACGCCGAGCCGTCGCCGCCGGTGCCGCAGGTGTCGGCGACGACGAGCTCCGGCGGCCGCGGCACCGGGATCATCTGGTCGCGGATCGCGGCGGCGACGCCGGCGATCTCGTCGGCCGACTCGCCGGCATCGGCGAGGGCCAGCAGCCAGCCGCCAAACGCGTCGAGGTCGCCGGCGCCGGCGAGCACGGCCGCCACCAGCCGCCTGGTTTCCTCCTCGGAGCCATGGTCGCCGGCGCGGAGCCGGCTGGTCGCGGCGGCCAGATCGGCGCGGGTGTCGCTGTCGTTCATCGCTGCATCCCGGGCCGCGGCCGGCGGGCGGGCCGGTGCGGTCGGGCTGTTTGGGATAGGATGTCGTCGCCGGGCGGACATGCGCCGACGCCCAACAGCCTACACCATCGGCCCGGCCTCGAGAGTCGTTCCGTGCCCACCGTCACCCCGCGTAAGCTGATCATCGACGTCGATCCCGGCATCGACGATGCCGTCGCCCTGGCCATGGCGCTGTTCGATCCCCGGATCGAGGTCGTGGCGGTTACCGCCGTCGGCGGCAACGTCGGTCCGGAGCAGGCGAGCGCGAACCTGCAGGCCATCGTCGGCTATCTCGATCCCCCGCGACTGCCCCGGCTCGGGGCTGCCGCCGACGACCTCGTGCTGCCGGAACGGCCCTACAGCATGCACGGGGCCGACGGCCTCGGCGGGGCGGAACTCCCCCGGGTGTCGCTCCACGGCGGCCACACGTCGGACAAGGTGCTCTGGGAATGCCTCAGGGCACATCCGCGCGAGATCACGATCGTGGCGTTGGGACCGCTCACCAATCTCGCCCGCCTGATCCGCCGCGACCCCACGATCCTCGAACTGGCCGCCGGCATCGTGGTCTGCGGTGGCACGCTGCATGCCGCCGGCAACGCCACGGCCGCCGCCGACTTCAACTTCTACTGCGATCCCGCCGCCGCCCGGCAGGTGATCCGCGAGCCGGTCGGCAAGACGCTCGTGCCGCTGGAGACGAGCGGGCAGGTGGTGCTGGGGTTCGAGTTGCTCGAACACCTGCCCGACGAGTCGTCGCGGGCCGGCAGCCTGCTGCGGCGCATGCTGGGGCACGCCTTCCGGGCCCACCGGCAGATCCTCGGCAGCGAGGGGATCTGCCTGCACGACGTGGTGGCGCTGGTCGCCGCCACGAACCCCGAGCTGTTCGAGCGTCAGCCGGTCGCGGCCGACGTGGAAACGTCCGGCGAGCTCACGGCGGGCATGCTCGTGATCGACCGGCGGCAGATCCGCCAGTCGCGGCCCAACGTCGATCTGCTGGTCGGCTGCGACGTGGCGGCGGTCCAAGACTGCATCCTGCGCGGCTTCGCCAGTGCCGCCGCCGCCACCTGACGGCCGGCAGCCTGACGCCGTCCTCGCCCCCCGCACGCCGACGGGGCGTGTCAGGGCTCGAAGTCGCGCCGACTGGCGACCGTGAGCCGCAGCGTCTCCCGGCCGCGGTCGCGAAAGATCGCCACGTTCACCGTCCGGCCCAGCGGCGTGGTGCTCACGAGGCTCATCAGGTGGTCGTCGTCGTCCACCGGCCGCCCGTCGTACTCGATGATCACGTCTTCGCGGCGGATGCCGGCCTGGTCGGCAGGCGACCCGGGGGTGACGGCGATCACCAGCGCACCGACGGGCCGGCGCATGCCCAGCCGTTCGGCGAGCTGCGGCGAGAAGTCCCTCTCCAGCGACACGCCGAGGTAGGCCCGCGACACCTGCCCGTGCTCGACGAGCTGCCGGGTCACGAACATCACCATCGAGATCGGAATCGCGAAGCCGATCCCCTCGCTGCCGCCGGAGTTGCTGGCGATGGCGGTGTTGAGCCCGACGACCTCGCCGCGCAGGTTGACCAACGGCCCGCCGCTGTTGCCCGGATTGATCGCCGCGTCGGTCTGGATGAAGTCCTGGAACCTGACCCGTCCCTCGCCGAGGTCGAGATCCCGCCGGCCCTTCGCCGAGACGATGCCCAGGGTCACCGAATGGGCCAGCCCGAAGGGACTGCCGATGGCCAGCACCGAATCCCCGATCTGCAGCGTGTCCTCCTCCGCCAGCCGGGCGACCGGCAGGTCGTCCGCCTTGACCTCGAGGGCCGCGATGTCGGTGTCGGCATCGGACCAGAGCCGGAGCGGACGGAGCAGGCTGCCGTCGTCGAGCCGGATCGTGATCGCGTCGAGGCTGGCCCGATTGACGACGTGCCGGTTGGTGATCACCACCGTCCTGCCCGCCACCCGGGTGATGACCCCCGATCCGGCCTCGTCCTCGGTCGTCTTTCCGGCCCGCGGCCGGGCCAGCGGCTTGGTGGCGTCGATGTGCACGACCGCCGGCCGCAGCAGCTGGGTCAGCCGGCGCAGGTGCCGCCCCTGACGCTCGAACAGCTCGGCGTCCTGGACCACCTGCTCGTAGAGCCGGTCGCGGTCGGCGGCCGAAAGCCGGGCCGGGGTGAGCGGGTCGATCCGCTCGGCCCGGCTCCCGATCACGGTCGGGACCGGGGCCAGCCGCGGCGGCTCGTCACCGGGGCAGGGGACCGCCGCCAACGCCGCCGCGAGCAGCGGCCAGCAACGCCGCCACCCCGCAGGAAACCGTCCGCGTGCTGCCATGGGATGCTCTCGCCGGGATCGCCAACGATCCGCAACCATAGCACAAGCCACGGTCGGCGCGGACTAAAACTCGAGTTCGCCCGAGACCGTCTCCTCGTCCGACTCCGACCGGTGGCCGTGGCCCGAGGCACCGGACCGCTCCAGCTCCCGTTGGCATTCGATGCACATCGTGGCGTAGGGCAGCGCGTCGAGACGGGCGAGGGGAATCTTCCCGCTGCACACCTCGCACAGTCCGTACGACCCGGCCTTCATCCGGTCGAGGGCGTTCTCGATGTTCGCCAGTTCCCGGCTCTCGACCTCGGCCAGCTGCGAACTGATCTCGTCCTGGGCCGAATCGTAGGCCGCATCGACGAGGTCCCCCGGCGATTCGCTGCGCAACTCCCTGAGCAGCGTCAGGTCTCCGGCCAACGCGCTTCGCAGGGCGTCCCGGCGCCGAACCAGGATCGCCCGCAGGTTCAACAGAGCGTCTTTGCGTGCCATGGTTGCAACTCCCTGCCTTTCCTGGCTTCAGATCTACTTTCGATCTGCTTCCGATGTGGGTCCTGTCGGACGGCATTCAGCAGGCCGCCGGCGGCAG
>JBIKKQ010000264.1:0-3836 GCA_044360305.1 Pirellulales bacterium | reverse complement strand
CCAGCGGACAGGAAGGGGTTGCCCATGCCCCAAGAGCCGGCTTGAGCGGCCCAGCGCAGCCAGGATGGCGAAGCGCAGGCCGGTCTGAGTGAGCGGATGCCACGAGGGCATCCGCGAACGTCCGGCGATGGGGCATGGGTAACCCCGACCAGCGAACCGCGCACGTTTCAAGTGCGAGCCGTATAAGCCGGGTTGGCCGGCCACCTGGCGCCCGCCGGGCGCATTCGGCCCGCCGGTCTGCTAGGGTATGGTCACGCGGCCTCCCGGCGGCGACGGTTGGACGGCCGCGAGGCCGGTCGGCGGCGCCGGAGCGGGGTCGGACGAAAAACTTCCGGAGGCAGGTGGCATGGACATCCTCGGTGAAATCCTCAAGCAGGTGCTCGAAGGCGCGGCCCAGCAGCAGCCGCAGCGGGCGCCGCAGCCCCAGCAGCGGGCCCCCCAGCCCCAGCGGCCCGCCGAGGCGCCCCCCGGCATGCCGTCGCCCAACGACCTGACCGACATCCTCACGCAGATCTTCGGCGGCGGCGGCGCCCAGAAGTTGCCCGACGTCGTGAAGCAGTTCGAGGAGAAGGGGATGCGGGACCAGGTCGACTCCTGGGTGCGCACCGGCCCCAACAAGCCGGTCGATCGCCGGCAGATCGAGGACGTGTTCGGCGATCGCGAGCTCGACACCATCGCCCGGTCGCGGGGCATCGACCGCAGCCAGCTCGCCGAGGTGCTCGCCAAGTACATCCCGCGGATCATCGACGAACTGACCCCGTCCGGGCAGCTGCCTGCCCGGCGTTGACCGCAGGCTGACTCCCGATGCCCCGTCCGTCCTCCATGTGTCGAGCCGGCGCTCGCCGGCCCGCGGCCTGCGGCCTCGTCGCCGCGGTCGCGGTCGGCCTGGTGACGGGCGTGGTGCACGGCGCCGACCGCTGGGACGGCGTCGAGCTGGCCTGGCAGGGGGACCCGCGGCCGCCGGCCGACGTGCCCGGCGAGTTCGAGCCGGCACCCGGCAGGCGCGGCCCGCGCCGCCCGCGGCGGACGCGCCGCGTCCGGCCGGTCGCGCCACCGACCGAGGCCCGCCCCACGCCGGCCCCGGCGGCTCCCGCACCGACCGTCCCGCCCCCTGCGGCACCGGCGGGCACGACCGCGGCCATCGCGCACCGCGGCCAGCGGTACGGCGCGGGGCCCGACGCGCGGCAGCGGTTTGACCTGCACCTGCCCGAGGGCTGCGCGGGGGGAGGCGTGCCGCTGGTGGTCTGGATCCGGGGCAGCGACTGGCGCGGCGGCCAGCAGGAGGACTGCCCGCTCCTGTGGCTGGTGCGCGACGGCTTCGCCGTGGCCAGCATCGACTACCGACCGAGCGACGTCGCCCGGTTTCCCGCCCAGCTCGACGACTGCCGGCAGGCGATCGCCGCACTGCAGCGCGACGCCGAACTGTGGGGCATTGACCCCGAACGAATCTGCGTCTTCGGCCGCGCGGCCGGCGGTCATCTGGCGGCGCTGGTCGCCTTCGCGCCCCCGCCGGCCGAGGGTCGCGCCGCTGGCGAGCCGGCGAACGCGAGCGTGGCCGCGGTGGGGGCGATCGGCGCACCGTTCCATCTGGCGGCGCTCGGCAGCGGCCATCAGCGCGGCACGTCGGCGGCGAGCCGGCTCGTGGGGGGGCCGCTGGCCGAGTTCCGCGAGGCGGCCCGGCGGGCGAGCCCGCTCGAGCACGTCTCCGCCGACGCACCGCCGACCCTGATCCTCCACGGCGCGCGGGATGCCAACGTCCCGGCGGAGCAGGCGGTCGAACTCGATCGGGCTCTCAAGGCCGCCGGGGCCGACAGCACGCTCGTCATGCTCGACGACGACGGGGCCGCACTCGACCCGCGATCCGTCTGGGGCCGGGCGATCCGCGAGTTCCTCGACCGCGTGATCGGCCCCGGCCAGGCCGGGCCGAACCGCTGACGCGGCCGCGGGCGGCCCGGGCCCGGCAACCGACGCGACCCGTCCAGCCCGCACGCTCGATCCTCTTTCCCCCGCTTGTGCAGCCGGCGCGAAGCCGCGCCGATACCTTCCTGCATGCGGGGCCGATCACGTCGCCGCCGGCCGTCCGCGGGACGGCCCGTCGCCGTCCGCCGTCCGCGCGCCACGTTCCACCCGCTCGCCCACAGGGATTTCCCGTCAGCCATGCCAAGCCGTCGCCGCACGCCGACATCCGCCGTTCAGAACCCGCTCGAGACCTACCTGCGCGAGATCAACGAGACCTCGCTGCTCACCGCGGCGGACGAGAAGCGGCTCGCCGAGGCGATCGCCAAGGGGGACGCGGCGGCCCGCGACCACATGGTGCGGGCCAACCTCCGGCTGGTGGTGAACATCGCCCGCGGCTACGCCAACCGCGGCCTGCCGCTGCCCGACCTGATCGAGGAGGGGAACCTCGGCCTGCTGCGGGCGGTCGAGGGGTTCGACCCACGGGTCGGAACCCGGTTCAGCACCTACGCCAGCTACTGGATCAAGCAGTCGATCAAGCGGGCGTTGATCAATTCGGGCAAGACGATCCGCATCCCGGCCTACATGGTCGAACTGCTGTCGAAGTGGCGACGGGCCACGGCCCGGCTCACGGACGTGCTCGGCCGCACGCCCACGCCCGAGGAGGTGGCGCGGATGCTGGGGCTGGCCCGCAAGAAGCTGCCGATCATCAAGAAGGCGATCCACGTCCACCAGGCTCCGCCGCAGACGGAGCAGGCCGACGGCGGCTGGTCGCTCGGCGAGCTGATCCGTGACGACAACGCCAAGTGCCCGGCCGAGGTGCTGCTCGACGACGACACGCTGCGGCACGTGCTGCGCCGGATCGAGTCGCTCGACACCCGGGCGGCGACGATCATCCGGCTGCGGTTCGGCCTCGGCGGAGGCGAGCCGATGACGCTCAAGGAGATCGGCGCCGGCCTCGGCCTGACCCGGGAGCGGGTCCGGCAGATCGAGTCGGAGACGCTCGCCACGCTGGCGCTGGAGCTCGACGGCGCGCCGCGGGCGACGATCCGCTTGCGGCACGGCGCCTGACGCCGGTAGGCTCCACGCCATGGATCTCGCCCGCCACATCCGCCCGATCCCCGACTTTCCCAAGCCCGGGATCCTGTTCCGCGACATTACGCCGCTGCTCGCCGACGCCCCGGCGTTCCGCGAGGCGATCGCCCGGCTGGCCCAGCCGTGGCGCGGGGAGCGGCTCGACGCGGTCGCCGCGGTCGAGGCCCGCGGCTTCCTGTTCGCCGCGCCGCTGGCGCTGGAACTGGACGTGGGGCTGATCCCGGTCCGCAAGCCGGGCAAGCTGCCGGCCGACACGATCGCGCACGAGTATGACCTTGAATACGGCCGCGACCGGCTGGAGATGCACCGCGACGTGCTCGCGGCCGGCGCGCGGGTGCTGGTGGTGGACGACGTGCTGGCCACCGGGGGCACGGCGGCGGCCTGCATGCGGCTGGTGGAGGCGGCGGGCGGCACGGTGGCGGGGGCCGCGTTCCTCGTCGAGATCGAGGCCCTTGGTGGCCGGGGCCGCCTCGCTCCGCAGCGGGTGGAGAGCGTGCTGCGGTACTGACTTTACGCAAGCCTCGCCATCCTGGCCTCGGCTTGCTTGGCGGGCCTCCGCCCGCTCGCGCAAGGCCGCCATCCAGGCGGCCCGGACAATGGTGGGCTTCCTTCTACGCGCAACTCAACCACCTCGCCATCCTGGCCTCGGCTTGCTTGGCGGGCCTCCGCCCGCTCGCGCAAGGCCGCCATCCAGGCGGCCCGGACAATGGTGGGCTTCCTTCTACGCGCAACTCAACCACCTCGCCATCCTGGACTCGGCCGACCACCGGAAGCCGGGCTCTGCC
>JBIKKQ010000263.1:0-3851 GCA_044360305.1 Pirellulales bacterium | reverse complement strand
TGCGCTTCACCACCGCCGGGCCAAGCCTGTCGGGGCCATGGCAAGTCACAGGGCACCCCTCGCCGGCCAGGAAGGCCGGCGCTGCCCGGCGTGGTGAACCTTGCGCTTCACCACCGCCGGGCCAAGCCTGTCGGGGCCATGGAGGGCCCGACAGGCGCGAAAGTCAGAACGTCAGATTCTCGCTGGCGAAGGTGTCCCGGCTTTCGTAGGCGTGGAAGCAGCGGGAGATCCGCAGCGACAGCATCTGGAGGAACATGCCACGAAACTGGACCTCCGTGCGGTCGGTCGCCGGAATCGCGCTGTCGGCCGGATAGGTGTAGTCGTCGAGCCGCTTCTCGAACACCGCCGTCTTCTTCTTGACGTCGAAGACGCGGACGTGGGCCGTCGCCTTGCCGCGGTACAGCGTCGCCCCCTCGTGGAGTCGGAATCCCTCCAGATCGATGCCGACGACGTAGTCCACGTCGAGCGCCTTGCCCAGCGTCGGATAGTCCACCCAGGCGTGCTCGTCGATCCAGCGGGCGACCTCCTGCTGCTTCACGACCTTCGTCTTGCGGACCGCCGCCTCGATCTGGCCGCCGACCAGCCCCGCCAGTTCACGGGCGGAATTGGCGTCGCTGAATTCCAGCTCGACGATCGGTTTGCAGACCACCGCGACCCGCTTGCCCGCCAGGCCGGCGAATTCCGCCGGGACGTCGGCGGGCTGGAGGAGGTAGGCGGCCGTGAGGAGCATCGAGCAGCCCGCATGCGACGACACGAGGAGAACCGCGAGGCAGGCGGCGAGCGCGGACCGGGAGCACATGGGGAGATTCCTCGGGGAAGTGGCCACGGAACGGGGCGGAGACTAGACACCCCGGCGGACCGGCTCAATGCCGGTTGGCGGCGGCGACGGCGTATCGGCAGGCGGGGCGGGCTGGCAGAATGGGGAAGGAGGAACCCGTGAATTCCACCGATCCGCCGCCCCGCACCGCCGGCGCGGACGTCGTCGCCGCACTGCGGGCCCGGCTCGGCGCCGAGGTCTGGGGGGCGCCGTTGCTGGTCGGCGTGTCGGGCGGAGCCGACAGCGTGGCCCTGGTCCTCGGCCTGACGGCAATCGCCCCGCCGAGGACACGGATCATCGTCGCCCACGCCGAGCACGACCTGCGGTCGGCCGCGGTCGCCGACCGGGAGTTCGTCGCCCAGCTGGCCGACCGGCTCGGACTCGGGTTCGCCTGGCAGCGGATCGCCGTCCGCGAGGCCGACGGCCCGCGGGGTGAGGGGCTGGAGGGCCGGGCCCGTCGGTTGCGGTACCGGTTTCTGTCGGAGGCGGCCCATGCGCACGGAGCCCGGCACGTGCTCGTGGCCCACACGGCCGACGATCAGGCCGAGACGATCCTGCACCGCATCCTGCGAGGCACGGGACCGGCGGGCCTGGCCGGCATGCGGGCCGCGCGGGAACTGTGCCCGGGGGTGGCCCTGCTTCGCCCGCTGTTGACGGTGCCCCGGGACGAGGTGCGCGCGTTTCTCGCAGCGACGCTGGAGACATGGCGCGAGGACGAATCGAACGCCGACCTTCGTCATGCCCGCAATTTCCTCCGGCACGAGATCCTCGGCCGCTGCGCGGCCGGGCCCTATCCGGCGGCGGCGGCGGCGATCGTCCGGCTCGGCGATCAGACGGGCAGGCTGGCCGCCGCCCTGCACAGCGCCGCCGTGCATCTTCTCGAACGACACGGCAGCCGGCACGCCGACGGGACGTTCGTGCTGCGGACGGTCGGGCTCGCGGGGCTCGATCGGCACCTGCTGGCCGAGATGTTCGTCGCCCTGTGGGATCGGGAAGGCTGGCCGCGGCGCGACATGACGGCGGCGCACTACCAGCGGCTCGCGACCGTCGCCGCGAGTGGGGCCGCCGGGGAACGCAGCGATTATCCCGGTGGCGTGCGCGTGGTCACCGGCGCCGATGGCACGATGGAACTCCGCCACCCGGCCCCGAGGTGAGGCCGCTCAGTGGTGCCCGAGGCCGCGGGCCTTGTACCCGCCCCGCATGGCGAACCAGCCGAGGAGCAGCGCGTAGCAGACGAACATCGTTGCCGGCACCAGGGCCGTCAGTTTCAGTGCCTGCCGTCCTCCGAACAGGCCGGCCCCCTCGACCAGAGGCTTGTCTTCGGCGCTCGCGGGTGCCGCCGCCTCGTTCCACCACTGGACGAGCTGCTTCTGAGCGGCGACGGCCTCCGGTTTGCCCTCCTTCTCCATCAGTTCGAGTGCCCGCTGGGCCTCCTTGCCGCCGTCCTCGAGCACACCGACCTTCTTGCCGTCGAGGCCAACCGCCTTGAGCCAGAGAAACTCGTTCTCCTTGGGCGCCCGGTAGCGTTCGAAGACGGCGGGATTTTTGGCCTGAAGATGCTCCGAGGCGTTCTTGTCCTGGAGGAAGCCGATGCCCGGGCCGCCCAGCAGGCCGGCCGCCAGCATGCCCACGCCCCCGGCGGCGCCGATCGTGATCGCGCCCCCCTTGGGGAACTGCTCGCTGACCACGGCGAGCATCGTCGGCCAGAGGAACGTCTTGCCGATGCCGTAGATCGTGGCGGCGACGACGCACATCACCGCCCCCTCGGCGTTGCCGAGGAGCGTGAGGCCGATGGCTCCGAAGATCGCCGACACCGCCAGCAGGCCGAGCGGCGAGATCTTCTCCACGATCGGTCCGGCGAAGAACCGGAGGATGAACATCAAGCTCGAGGTGTAGACGAACAGCAGCAGGCCGTTCGCCGGGCTCGCCATGATGGTGCCGGTGATCTTGGAAATCCAGGAGTCGGTGCCGAGCTCGACGTATCCGACCAGAGCGTGGATCAGGAGCAGCGCGCCGAGGAGCAGGTGGCCGAAGCGGAAGCCCGTGGCCGCCCCGAACAGGGCCAGCAGGGCTGCGGCGATGCCTGCCGCAACCAGTGGCGGCAGGCCGAGGTCGCTCTTGAAGAACAGGGCCAGAAGGCAGCAGATCACGGCCGCACCGACGAGGCCCAGTTCGCCGAGCATGTCGCGAAACGACACCCCGGAACTCCCCGCTTCGCTCTTGGGGAAACGCTGGCCGAGCATCATCAGGCCGTAGAGCACGACCGGGATCAGAAACAGCGAGATCTGCACCTGCCAGGCGACCGGTTTCGTCCCGGCAGAGCCGGCCATGAAATAGCTGGCCAGGCCGCCGAGGATCAAGCCGCCGGGCCAGCCGGCATGGAGGATGTTGAGATAATGGGTCTTGTTCCTGGGAAACAGCGTCGCGACCAGGGGGTTCACGACGGCCTCGGCGATGCCGTTGCCGATGGCGAAGAGAAACATCCCCCAGAACAGGCACTGGAAGGCGAGCGGTTTTCCGCCGGCCGCGAAGGCCGCGCCGGTGGCGAGCGTCAGGCCGGCCGAGATGACGTGCATCACGAACGCCAGCACCATCAGTTTCCCGAACCCGATCCGGTCGGCGATCAGGCTGGAGAGCAGGATGATGATCCCGAATCCGGTCAGGCCGCCGCCGGTGATCGCGCCAAGCTCGGTCTGCGTGAAACCGTACTGCTCGGCCCATTGCCCGAGAATGCCGCCGCGGATCGCGAAGCCCACGCCGGCGGCGAGGATCGCCATGAACCCGGCCCACAGCAGCCGCTGGGCATTGAAGGCCGATCCATCAGCCGTGCCGGAACTGAGACTGGTCGTGGTCGCGTGCATGCGATTCACCCCCCGCGAATGGTGTCGGAAGAGCCAGAAGAGCGAGAACTATAGCAAGGGGAGCAGCCTGGCGAAACCGCGGTTTCCCGGCAGGGGGCGCAGGGGCGGGGGGCGCTTGACCCGCCCCGGGGTCAAGCCTACCTTCCCCGCCCCCGATCGGGACCATCGGGACC
>JBIKKQ010000262.1:0-3864 GCA_044360305.1 Pirellulales bacterium | reverse complement strand
AGTACAACCTGCCGCAGCCGATCATCGACCTCGTCGCCGAGCATCACGGCACGACGCTGGTCGAGTACTTCTACCGCCGGGCCACGGAGCGGTCGCAGACCGATCCCCACGCGCCGGAGGTCGACGAGCACACCTATCGCTACCCCGGCCCCCGGCCGAGCACCCGGGAATCGGCGGTGCTGATGCTCTCCGACGCCGTCGAGAGCGCCAGCCGCACGCTCACGGAGCCGACGCCGGCCCGGATCGCCGGCCTCGTCCACGACCTGGCGATGAAGCGGCTGCTCGACGGCCAGTTCGACGACTGCGGGCTGACGCTGGAGGAACTCGCCGCGGTCGAGCAGAGCCTCGTCAAGAGCCTGACCGCCGTGTACCACGGTCGCGTCAAGTATCCCGACCAGCGCACGGCCTAGGCTGCGGCCCGCTCCATGCCCACCCCGCAGGCGATCTCCCGGCGGCGATACTGCTTCCCTGCGGGTCGGGGGTGCCCCTACCATGTCACCGGACGTTCGCTCCGGCCTTCCGGGCCTGCGCTCACTGCATGTCCGCTGCGCTTCGCCCTCCGGGGCTCCGCTTGCTTCCATAGCCCGGCGACATGGTAGGGGCACCCCCTCCAACATGCTGCCAGCGATGACGTTCCAAAAAACTCCTGCTAACCAAGAACCGATGAAAGTCCCGACACGATCCTCGCGCCGATCCCAGCCCGCGGCCCCGCCGGCCGCCTCCGAACTCGTCATCGAGGTCGTCGACCGGCAGCGGACGTTGCGGCTGCCGCGGGGCTGGCTCGCCGGCGTCGTCCGCCGCGCCCTCGCCCGGCAGGGCGTCGATCGGGCCGAGCTCTGCGTGCTGCTCGTGGACGACCGGCGGATCGCCACCCTCCATGCCCGCTGGCTCTCGATCCCCGGCCCCACCGACGTGCTGACGTTCGGTCCGGCGGCCGCCGGACCGAAGGCCCGAGGACCAGCGGCCGCCGGGCTTCGCGGCGACATCGTCGCCAGCGCCGAGACCGCGCGGCGGGTGGCCCGCGAGGTCGGCTGGCAGCCGCGGCACGAGCTGGCCTACTACGTCATCCACGGCCTGCTCCATCTCGCCGGCTACGATGACCATTCCCCGGCCGACCGGCGGGCTATGCGGGCCCGCGAACGGGTGCTGCTGGCGGCGGCCGGACTGCCGCCGGCACCGCGCCGGCGCGGGAGCAGGGCATGAACGGCTTCGAAGCGGGAGTTGCGCTCCTCGTCGTGGCGAGCGTCGCGGCGGTCCAGGCCCGGGCGGTGCGCGGCGCCCAGCGGCAGCTGATCCAGGAGATCTGCCAGCGGCGCGGCCGGCCGGACCGGTACGCCGAGATCGTCGCCGCCAGCGAGTCGATCGCCTTCGTCGCCGCCTCGGCGGTGGTGGTGGCGGCGATCACGGCCACGCTGCTGGCCTTTCGCGGGCTCCCGGCGGGCGGCTCGCCGGCGCTGCGGACCGGCGCCGTCGCCGGCTGGATTCTCCTTGCCTGGCTGCTGCTGGTGGTCGTGCCGCTGTTGCTCGTGCGGTTCGCCGGGCCGTGGATCGTCGTCGCCACCTGGTCGGTGTGGCGACCGATCGTCCGGCCAATCGGGCCGCTGGTGCGACACCTCGGCAGCGTGGCAACTGCGCTCGGCCGCCCGTTCGGCCGGCGCGGCGCCGGCGGGCCCGACCACGAGGAGCTCCGGCTCGTCGTCGACGAGGCCCACCGCGAGGGCCGGCTCGAGGGGGCGGCCCGCGACATGATCCGGGGCGTGATCGGCCTCGAGGGGGTGCGCGTGGCCGCGATCATGACGCCGCGGACGAAGGCCGTCTCGATCCCGGTCTCCTCCAGCTGGGAGGCGGCCGTGGCCGCGGCGGCGGAGAGCGGCCACACGCGGCTGCCGGTCTGGGAGCGGTCGCCGGACGACGTCGTCGGCATCCTCCACATCCGCGACGTGCTCGCCCGGATCGCGGCCGCGCTCCCCGCCGCCGCGGCCACCGGGCCCGCGGAGCCGCCGGCGATCCGCCCGCTCCTGCGCCAGCCGTGGTTCGTCCCCGAGACGATGAGCGTGCAGAAGCTGCTGCGCGAGTTCCAGCGCGGCAACACCCACATGGCGATCGTCACCGACGAGTTCGGCGGCGTGTCCGGCCTCGTGACCATCGAGGACGCCCTCGAGGAGATCGTCGGCGAGATCGCCGACGAACACGACGAGGCGTTCACCGACGGGCTGCGGATGCTCGGGCCGGAGGCCTGCGAGGCGCTGGCCTCCGTCCGCCTGCCGGTCGTCAACGAGCGGCTCGGCATCGCCCTGCCGGTGGCGGCCGACTTCGACACGCTGGGCGGGTTCGTGTTCCACGAGTGCGGTCGGATTCCGGAGGTCGGCGAGTCGCTCGTCGCCGGCGGCGCCCGGCTGGAGGTGCTGGCGGCCACCCGCCGGCGGATCGACCTGCTCCGGGTCGAACGGCTCGAGCCCGCCGCCGGCACCGGCTCCGACGGACGGCCCGATGACCGCTGAGAAGGCCCGGGCCGTGGTGATCCGGGCCACGCCGTTCGGCGAGACCAGCAGCGTGGTCACGCTCTACTGCCGGGAGTTCGGCAAGCTGCGGGCTCTGGCCAAGGGCGCCTGGCGACCGAAGAGCGGTTTCGACGGCGGCCTTGACCTGCTTTCGGCCTGTCAGGTACTGGTCCTTCGCCGACGTTCCGGCGGCCTCGATCTCCTGACCGAGGCCTGCCTCGAACACCGGTTCCGCATCGGCGGCAGTTACGCGGCGTTCCTCGGCGGAATGCACGTCGCCGACCTGCTCGACGAGCTGACCGCCGATGCCGACCCGATCCCGGAGCTGTTCGATGCCGCGCACGCGACCCTCCGGGCACTCTCTGCCGCACCAGCCGGCGCCGGCTGGATCCAGCCGGCAGTCGTGCACTGCGAACTGGCGATCCTGCGCGGCGTGGGGCACGGACCGGCGCTCGATCGCTGCGCCGAATGCACCGCCCCGCTCCCCGCCGCGAGCCGGACGGCGTTCGCGATGCTCGCCGGGGGCACCGTCTGCGGCCGCTGCCGGACCGGCAAGCGGGCCGTGGTCTCCGTCTCCGCGGCGGCGCTGGCGGCCTTGCGCCGGCTCGACGGCATCGGCCTGCCGGCCGCGGAACAGGCCCTGCCCGCGGCCGTCGTCGGGGAGGTGCGGGCGATCATGAACACCTACCTCGCCCACCTGCTCGGCCGCCCCGCCCGGGTCGCCGGCCGACTCCAGCCCCGACCGGCACGGCACCGGCCGGAGGCAGCCCCGCGCGCCGCCACGGACCCGCCGGCATGAACGTCCTCCCCGGACCACGACCACGACCGTTCGGTGGACAGGCCCGCGTCCTGCTGGCGGCCTGCGGCCTCGCCTGCGCCGGATGCGCCTCGCTCAAGATGCCGAGCATGCCGTGGCTCGAGAAGCAGGCCAAGGATGCCGCGGCCGCCACGGACGATTCCAAGGTGATCTCGTCGGAACTGTCTCCCGAAGAGCAGGAGCTTGGCTGGGACTACTTCAAGGGGGAAAACGTCAAGAAACGCTGGAAAAAGCTCGTCGGCCGGGGGCCGAACGAGCCGGTCGCCCGCACGGCGCTCGCCGAGGCCGACGCCCTGTTCCGCGAGGGCCGCTACCGCGAGGCGATCCCGAAGTACAAGGTGGCGATCGACCGCTGGCCCGACTCGCTGATCGAGGAGGAAGCCATGTGGCAGCTCGCCGAATGCCAGTTCTTCACCGACCAGTACCCGAAGGCCGAGGACCAGTACGACGAAATGGTGAAGAAGTACGCCAACACCCGGTATCTCGACCGGGTCGCCCAGCGGCAGTTCGTCATCGGGGAGTACTGGATCGCCCTCGACCAGAAGC
>JBIKKQ010000261.1:0-3874 GCA_044360305.1 Pirellulales bacterium | reverse complement strand
AAGACCGCGAGCATCGCCTCCTGCACGACCTCCTCGGCCGTGTGGTCGGAGCAGCCGCGTCGCCGTGCCGTGGCGTGGATCAGCCGCCAGTACCGGCCGTAGAACTCGTCCCAGGCCACCGGATCGGCGGCCTCGCGGAGCCGTTCGAGCAGCGTCACCTGCGTGTGGGTCGTCATCGGTTCGGGAGGCCTGATTCGCGGCCGGGCGCCGTCGGCCGCAGCCGTTCAGAATAGCCCGGCGTCGGAAAATCCGGCGCGACAGATTTTTGGGGCCTGGCGCATACCGTGGGGTGAGGGCGTAGCATAGACCCGCGCTCGCTCTCTCCCGCCAGGAGCCTGCCATGCGATCCGCCGCCGTTCTTCCAACCCTGCTCCTGTCACTGGCCATCCTGTCTGCCGGCTGCGGCCAGCCACCCGGCGTGGCGACATCCGCCTCGCCGAAGACGCGGCTCTACGTGCGGACGGTCCCGCCGGGGGCGCAGGTGATGGTCGACGGCAAGCCCCTGGGCGCGAGCGACGGGCTGTTTCTGGTGCCGGCCGGCACTTCGCGGGTGAGCGTGCAGTTCGAGGGGCAGGAGCCGCAGGTGCAGCAGGTGGAGATCGCCGCAGGGCAGATCACACGGGTCGAGTTCAAGCTCGGTCAGGCGGCCGCCGCGGGCGCTCGTGGGATGGGCGCCGGCTTCGCCCTTCGGCAGGAGGTTCCCGCGACGCTCAAATCCTCGCGCAAGCTCGCATCCCCTCCCAAGCCGCTCACGAAGCTCGATGAAGTCCTGGCGAAGCCGATCGAATTCGAGTTCGTAGAAACGCCGCTCCGCGATGCGGTCGCGCAAATCGGGAAGAACGCCGGCGTGGAAATGTTCCCAGACATGCGGGCGCTCAAGGAGGCCGGAATCGACAGCGAGGCACCCCTGACCGCGTCCGCGTCGGGCCGGTCGCTCGCCGCCAGCCTCGACGCGGAGCTCGACGATCTCGACCTCACGTGGACGGTCGTCGACGACGCGCTGAAGGTGACGACCCGCGAGGCCGCGGCCGAGGAACTCATGACCCACGTCTTCGAGGTCACCGATCTCTGCGAGGAGTCGCCGGAGGCGTTGATCGACCCGATCCAAAATGAAATCGACTTGGTTTCATGGACCGATCAGGGTGGCATCGGCTCGATTCGTCCCGACAAGAGCGGCGCCGGCAGCTTCCTCGTCGTCTCGCAGACCATCGCACAGCAGCGCCGGATCCAGGGACTCCTCGACAGCCTGCGGAGGCTCAAGGCGACCCCGGCGGACAAGCGTTCGCCGGTGGCGGGCGAAGGGTATTGGAACGTTTCCGAGCCGACCGTGCAGGCCCGAGCCGCGCTCGAGAAGGCGATCACCGTATCCGCCGCAGAGGCTCCTCTTCGCGACGTCATCACCCAAGTCGCCAAGCAGGCGGGCATGCCGATTGATATCGACATTCGGGCGTTCGAAACCGCGGGGATCGATCTGGAGATCCCCGTCACCTTCCAAGCCGTGCCGCTGCCGCTGGCGACGCTCCTCGAGCGGATGCTTCGCCCGTTCGACCTCACGTACACGATCGTCGCCGACAGGCTCGTCATCACGACTCGCGAGCGGGAGGCGGAAAGGTTATCCGTCGCCGTCTATCCGGTGAACCGTCTGATCGGTGCGGGCCCGAAGGGGCGGTCGTTCGAATCGCTCATGAATCTCGTGACGACGACCGTCACGCCCGACTCCTGGGCCGAGGTTGGTGGCCCGGCGGCCATCCGCTGGCTCGATGGCGATCCTGCGTGCCTCGTGATCGCGCACTCGACCGCGGGCCACCGGGCGGTGGACGCGTTCCTGCGGTCGCTGCGATAGGCTGTCGCCGGGGGGTCGGGCCGGGCATCGGCTACATTCTCCCCCATGGCCCGCCGCAAACCTCGCAAACCGTCCCGCCGTCGCGATCGCCCCGCCGATGCCACGGCCGAGCCGTGGTGGTCGATGGAACTGCCGCTGGAAGAGGTGTCGTTTGATGCGGGCACGCTCTTCGAACTGCTCGCCACGGTCCAGGACGGGGAGGACGAGCCGATCACGATCCGGCGCCGGGGCCGGCCCTCCAAGCGGGACAAGGCGCTCGCCGAGGCGGACACGCTGACGCGACTGGCGTCGGCAGTCGAGGGGGACCGGGCCCGGGAGGTCGCCCGCCAGGCACTCGCGATTTCGTCCGACTGCGCCCTCGCCCACGTGCTCCTGGCCGAACTGTCGGCCGACGTCCACGACGCGGAGCGGGAGTATCGCCTCGGCATCGCCGCGGGCGAGCGGGCACTCGGACAGGCCGTGATCGAACGACACATGGGGAAGCTGGGGCGGGTCGTGGAGGCCCGGGGCCTGCTGCGGGCCCGGCGCGGGCTGGCCGAGTGCCTGTCGATCACGGGCCGGCCGGCCGAGGCGATCGCCGAGTGCGAGACGCTCGCCGCCCTCGACGCCGGCGACCGTGTCGTCGCCCGGTTCATGCACCTGGACCTGCTGATCGGACAGCGGCTGTTCGCGGCGGCGCGAGCCCTGTGCGACGCGTATCGCGACGAGGCGTTTTGCCACTGGCCGTACGGGCGGGCGCTGATCGGCTTCGGCGCGGAGGGAGACACGCCCGAGGCCCGCCGGCTGCTGGCCGCGGCGGTCGGCGTCAACCCGCACGTGCCGGGTTTGCTGCTCTCGGGCCGCGAAGTCGAGCCCGCAGGCATGGTCACCTTGGGGGGCGAGGAGGAGGCGGAGGTGTACGTCAGCGACTTCCGCCGCTGCTGGATGGACATGCCCGGTGCGCTGGCCTGGCTGCGGCTCGCGGCCGACGTGCCGCCGGAACGTCTCGGCCGGGAGCGGCGGCGGTCCGACGCTCACTCCGCGTCGAAACGCGGCCACAGCGCCGAGCCGGAGATCGGGCGGCCGTCCCGGTCCTCGTGGTCCGAGGAGCGACGGCTCCTCGCCCAGCTGCCGCTCGACACCGACGACGCATGGGAGGCGGATCTGTCGGAGGACTTCAAGGGCAAGTGGTGTTTCCTGGTGGCCACGCCCCGCGACTCGAGGCCGCTGGCCGTCGAGGTGCTGGATGACCAGCCGTTGCCGGACGACCTGTGGCTGGTGCTCACCGCCGCCATGCGTCGACCGCTGGACGGCGAGCCGCGCCGGCCCGCCACGATCGCGGTCCGGCCGGGGGTGTTCCCCAAGACCTGGCGCCGGAAGCTGGAGCAGATCGGCATTCACCAGGAGGAGCGCGACAGTCTCGCGATCGTCGAAGCGATGTCGCGCAACGCCGCCGCGCGGATCGCCGCCGCCGAGGCGGATCGCGCGGCCGAGGCAGCAGACCCGGCCGGCGTCACGGCCGCGATTCTCGACGCCTGCGCCGACCTCCCGCTCGAGCCCGGCGACGTCTGGGAGGCGCTGGTGCGGCGGTCGCCGGCATGGGTGACCGGCGAGGGGCAGCCCTATCTCCCCTGGCTGTCGATCGTGGCCAGCGTCGGTGGCGATTCGCTCCTCGGCGCCGACATGACCCGCGAACGGCCCGACTCCGCCGCGATCGTCCGGCTCGTCGGCCGGGCGATGCAGCAGGCGGGCGTCCGTCCCGAACGGGTGGACGTCGTGGCCGCGGACCTTGCCGACGCGCTGGGCAACGCGTTCAGCGGGATCGGTGTCCCGGTCGCGCGGGCCGAGTCCCTGCCCACCCTCGATCGGTTGGTCATGGCGCTCGCCACCTCGATGATGCCCGCGGAGGCGGTCGCGCCGCTGTGCACCGTGCCCGGGCTGACGGTCGGCATCGGCCGGGCCTTCTACGCCGCGGCGGCCGCGTTTTACCGCGACCGGACGTGGCGCCGGCTGCCGAGCGATGCCGCCATCACCGTCCACGCCCCCGGCGGG
>JBIKKQ010000260.1:0-3876 GCA_044360305.1 Pirellulales bacterium | reverse complement strand
TCGGCGACCGGCTCGCCCGTGAGGAAGTGGACGAGCGTCTCACGCTCCAGCGACTCGTAGGGTTTTCCAAACCGCCAGGCGGGGAGGTGCATGGGAAGGCTTCCAGTTCGTGTGTTCGAGGCGCGGGGGTGGTGTTCGTGTCGTTGAGGACAAGCCGGTGCCGCGGTGGCGATCGTCGCGATCCACAGCCCGCCGTGAGCAGCCGCCGGTGCTAGGCCCCGACGGATCGGGCCGTGGCTCCCGTCAATAGACTCCAACGGTGGTGGTGGCGGCGAGTTCACGGAACGGGCGGACACCGCTGATGCCGTCCCACGGATACGGCACGCAGGGCCGCTCGCGCTCCCCCTCGTCGCGCTCGAGAAACCCGGGGATGAAGGTCTCCTTCGTGAGCGTCGTCAGCCGGACGCGGCCGGTGCCGCCGTAGGGCACGACCTGGTCCCGGTCGTCGAAGTCGACGACCTCGATCACGGCCCGCGGCTGCGGGGCGTAGTAGGCGATCGTGTAGCCGTCGGCGGGCGTCACCGGTCGCGAGGCGGCCAGGCCCATCAGCGTGTTGCCGTAGGTCGGCGTCATGTAGGCGCCGTCGAGGAGTTCCTCGACCGCGAACCGGGTCCACTGCGGCGTGAACTCGGTGCCGCCGGAGAAGATGCCGGTGATCCCCATCCTGCGGATCGTGGTGCCGCGCTTCTCGAGGGCGATGGCGAGGGCCTCGAGGAGCTTCGGCGTGGTGAACATGCAGCGGACGTCGTGCCCGGCCTCGAGGATCGTGATCGCCTGGTCGATGCAGTGCTGCTTGTAGGCCTCGAGGTGCTCCATCCAGCCCTTCTGGATGAGCTTGATCACCCAGCGCGGATCGAGGTCGACGCAGAAGCAGATGCCGCCGCGATGCTGGGCGAGATGCTCGATCGAGAGCCGCAGTCGGCGTGGTCCGGAGGGGCCGAGCATCAGCCAGTTGGCCCCGCGCGGAAAATACTCCTCGGGCAGCGTGTCGCTGAACATCTCGTAGTCGGTGCGGAAGTCGCGGCAGTTGACCCGCGACTTGGGGACGCCGGTCGTGCCCCCGGTCTCGAACACGTAGACCGGCTGGTCGGCGAGCCCCTTGGGCACCCAGCGACGGACGGGGCCGCCCCGTAGCCACTCGTCCTCGAAGGGGGGAAACTTCTTCAGGTCGTCGTAGCACTTCACCGCCGTGAGCGGGTCGAAGGGGAGCGACTTCGCGTACTCAAGCCAGAACGGGCAGCCGGTCGATTCGTGGAAGTGCCAGGCGATCGTCTCGACGGTGTGGGTGTCGAGGGCGTCGCGGGCGGCGGTCGTGGCGGAGTCGGCGGCGATCTCGAAGGCGGGGGCGGGCGTGGTGGCCATGGAGAGAACGTTCCGTAGGAAAGGGAGAGCCGATCGCGATCTGATCAGCCGCCGGGCTGGGCTTCCGGCTGTGGCAGCGGCGCACCGAGCTGGGCGAGCAGTTGCATGACGCCGTTGAAATGGGCGAGCCGCGGACCGTAGCGGTCGATGAACTCGCCGAGGGCGTACTCGCTGTCGGCGAAGTCGTCGGCGTTGTCGGCCGCCTCCCTGGCGATGCCGGCGAGGAACTCCGTGTGCACGCCGCTGAGCGCCTCCGCCGCCCGGTGGCAGGACGCGGCGAGGTCGGGATGCGCCTCCTTCCAAGCCTTCAGTTCGGCCAGCCGCTGCCGCTGCTGGTGCGAGACCTGGTTCAGCAGTTCGACGAGCAGTTCGCACGACCGCTGTTGGGCCACGACGAGGTCGCGGAGCAGCCGGTTCGTCTCCGCGAGGTCGGCCGCCGGGCCGGCCGAGCCGCCGGGGCTCACCGTACCCGCCGAGATGTCGAACTGGGTGTAGACGGGGGGCAGGTTGGACATCGTCATGGGCCGCCGAGGGGGCGCCGTTCGGGGATGCATCGCGAACCGGCACTGCTACCAATATATACGGTAGAGACGGTCCGGTCGGCCGGGCAGGGCCACGCACAGCCGGCGGCGGCCCTGGCGTACCGGCGAGGCCAGTCCCGCGGCGAATTGTTGACGGCGTCCGCCCGGCGGCCGATATTCTTTCTGGAGCGTTGCCGGGGCGTCTGCCCCCTGCCTGCCGCGGAGCGAACCCACCCGGTTCGCCGGATATGTGCCAGCCGCGAAGCCCGTTCCGGGACCCTCGCTGGGCGGCGTTGACGCTCTTTGGCGCCGTCATCGGCCAGCCGTGCCGTGGCGACGACGCCACCGCCGTGGCGAAGGTGATCGTGCCGTTCGTCGAGAAGCACTGCGTCGCCTGCCATGGGGCCAAGAAGCCCGAGGCGGGCCTGTCGCTGGATGGGTTTCGCGACGTGAAAGCGATCCTCGCCGAACGCACCATGTGGGAGGAGGCGTTGCACCGGATCGAAGCCGGTGAGATGCCGCCCGAGGACCGACCGCAGCCGACGGCGGCCGAGAAAGCGGCGGTCGCCGCGGGCGTCCGCGGCATCTACGCGCGGGCCGACGCCGGTCCGCCCGACCCCGGGCCGACGGCGATGCGGCGGCTCAGCCGGAGGGAATACGGGGCCACGGTTCGGGATCTGCTCCAGCTCGATCTGGACTTCAACCCCGAACAGGAACTGCCGGCCGATGCCGTCACGCTCGGGTTCGACAACAACGTCGAAGCGCTCACGATCTCCCCCGTCCAGCTCGACCGCTTCATGGCGACGGCGACGATGATCGCGGAACGGGCGATTTGGGCGAATCCTCCCAAGCCCGAGATCAGCCGCGCCGAGAATCAGTCCAACATCCTTCCCTCCTTTCGCGTCGTCGAGGTGCCGGTCGCCAAGGTGCTGGAAACGCTGACGGCGATCGCCGATGCAAAGCCCGGTGACGCCGGCGCCCGGCATCGGCTCGCCCGACTGCATGCCACGGCCTACGGCCTCAAGGCCGACAAGGTTCGCGTGCGCGAGAACAATGAAGCCGAAGGGCCGTGGCACGGTCTGAACCCGGATCTTCTGCCGTTCGAGGTTCGCCGCGTCGAGGACGAGGCGAAGAACAAGGCGGCCGCCGAACATCTGGAGCGGGCCCTGGCACGGTATCGGGAAGTGCTGCAGCTGGAGCCGGCGAATCTGGCGGCCCGGCTGGGGATTGCATGGTGCATTCTGCAGGGTGGCGACAAGGCGACTGCCGCGAGCGAACTCCGGGAGGTGATCGATGCGGCGTGGACGAAGGAGAAGGATCTCGGTCCCGGCGACTGGAAGTCGCCGTCGACCCTGCTCGCGGCGACCGGGCAACTCCTGGGAATACTCGACAAGACGGTGGATGCGAAGGAGATCGCCGCCCTGCGCGAGCGGGCGGCGCCGATCGAAAAGGCCGCGAAGGAGAGCCCCTGGAAGCGGTATCGGTTGATTCGCTCCGACGGTGGCGCTCCGGCCCTGACGGGGCCGATGTACGTTTCCGTGAAGGGCAACAACGTCGGTATCGAGCCGCTTCTCAGGTACGCAGGAACGGACGAGTTCCTGTTCCGCGTGAAAGCGTTCGTGGAGCAGGCTTCGGAGCCGGTGCGGGTGGCATTGTTCATGGGGGCAACCGGCCTGTCGGATCGCTCCAGCGACGAGGAACTGGACCAGATCGTCGGCGGGGCCGAACTCCGGGGGATGGGGATTCCCATCAAGATCCTGACGACCGTCGAGGTGACGGCCCGATCGATCGACGACCCGCAGCGGATCGAGACGGTCGTCAGCCGGCGTGGCCGCCGCGGGCCGCTCGACATCCTCGGGATCGGGTTGGTCCGGTCGAAGGACGGGGCCGCGCCGGTCCGGCTGCACTTCGATCTTGAATCCGAGGGCCCGCTGCCGCCGATCTCGCACCGGCACATTCTGGCCTGTTCGGCGGACAAGTCGCGGGCGGAACA
>JBIKKQ010000324.1:0-3895 GCA_044360305.1 Pirellulales bacterium | reverse complement strand
AGACCTTTCGGCGAACGGTTGAACGCGCGTACGGCCGTGCAGTACCTGCGTCAAGTGGACGCAGATTGATTTTACCCGTTGTCCGCGGACCAGGGTTATCCCTGCGGGGCTGAGACTCGCGGCCATGGTTTCCATCCTCCGCGACTGGTTCGTGATGCTTGCCACCACGCGGATGACGAAGTCGTTCAAGATGGTCCTCCTGCGGGTGTTGCTCGACAACGACGCGGTCTTTTCGGGGATGCCGATCCCGGAGCTGGCGGAGAAGTGTCGGGAGTTTCTCGTGGCCCACGAGTTTCTCCGCCGCGACATCGCCGACGCCGCCACGGGGCAGCCGGTGGAGATGTCGCCGGCTGCGAGACCGTGTTCAGGGAGATCGCACGTCAGCACCGCTATGTCGAGTTCGTCGATCACGTGAGGTCAGTTCCCGATGCGAACGGCCTAGAGATTACCGAGGTCGCGGCTGCCATGCAGGATTCGAGCGATCTCGACGCCGCCCGGCATGGGACGAAAAAAGATCACGTACACACCGACCGACACACTGCGGCATCCAGCGACCCCGAATCCCGGTCGCGATTCCCCAGTCAGCGGTTGCTGTGCCAAGAGGTCGCTACGCTCGCGAATCGACCGCAACCATTCACGCGCGGCGTTGGGGTTATCCTGCGCGATGAATTCCACGATGGCGAGCAAATCGGCCTCGGCATCCGCGGAAAACCTCGCCCTGCTCATGCCCTGCCGGCCCGTTCGATCGCGGCGATGCGATCCTCCGCCTTGGCGAAGACCGTGTCGGCAGCCGCGCTCTTGCCCTCATCCAGCTGGGCGAATCCCTGCCGCACGGCCGCACGCAGGGCTTCCTGAGACTGAAGCAGGCGCAGTCCTTCCGCGAGCACTTCACTCTCGGTGAGAAACCGTCGTTCGGCGATCAATCGCTCCACGAACGGTGCCAGCTCGGCGGGAATGTCTACGGACATGGTCTTGGGAGTGTACATGCGTGCACTTTTGTGTCAATGCCTGGCTAACGCCCCGATTCTACCCCGGACCAAGGTTGTCCGGCCGATTCGTACACTGCCGCCATGCGGCCGGATGCCGGATCACCGTCTCCCTCACCTTTCTCGGCCATCCCCGAGGCGGAGTGGCTGTGCGCAAACGTCCTCGCCTTTGCGAGCTTCGATTCGTTTCCGGTGTCGCCCGGGCATGCGCTGGTGATCACGCGGTGGGTGGTGCCCACCTACTTTGACTGCACGGCCGCGGAACAGGCGGCGGTGATGGAGCTCGTGGGCGAGGTGAAACGCTTGCTCGACGCGCGGCTCGAGCCGAAGCCCGATGGCTACAACGTCGGCTTCAACGCCGGGGCCGCCGCCGGCCAGACCGTGCCGCATGTGCATGTTCACGTGATACCGCGGCGGAAAATAGGGACGGGAGCGACTTTTCGGCGACCACAGGCGCGAGGGCCATCGACCTTGGAAGGCGGCAAGCCGTTTCACAAAACTCGCTCCCGTCCCTATTTTCTCCGTCGGGAGGTTCGTTCGTGTCGCACCGTGACGGGCCTGCGTTTCACGACCAAGGCTGGTCGCCGCGTTGTCTGTCGAGCGTGAGCAACGCATCCAAGAGCGACGGTGTCACCCGGAATGAGGTGGATCGCAGCGCCGCGAACGCCTCCTCCAGGTTCACGAGGCCTCGCTCGGCTGCCATCGCGAGCGTGGCCAGCGTGCCACCCGTCTTGATTCCCAGCCGACGGGCGACTCCAGTACCGTCGCGTTCGTCGATCAAGAGTGCATCGGCAGCCACGTCGATTGCGAGCACGATCGCGGCCGATTCGCCTGGTCCAATTTTTTCGTCCGGCAATCCGCCTGTCGTCGTCATCACCCGCAGCCACGTCGGCGGTGCGGATGCCCATTCCCGCACTTTCGTGGGTGTTCGAACGTGAGTGAGTTCTTGGATGACTGCCGCTGGCACCAGCACTTCGCCAAAAAGCTTCGGCAGCACATGCTCGGCATTGATCAGCACGAGATAGTTGAGCGGGGAAGCGTCGGCAACAACCTTCATGAACCGAGCAGCCGACGAAGAATCGTGATGTGCTCGGCAACCTGCTCTGCCGTGTCGAGATCCTCGGTCACCTTATGCCGCTTCAGCAGTTCCTCGACCTCGAAACGCGACTTGTCGAGCGACAGGCCGAGTTGGTGTTGGGTGATGCGACCCTGCCGGTAGAGCTCGACCAGCGCGGCTTCCTTGGCCACGACATCGAGGTCGGCATGGTCCCGACGGAGTTGCTCCTCGATGGCCACTGGCAATTCAAACGAGATGGACATGGTTGATGCTCTCGGCCTAAGCCGTTGCCTGCGCCTTCGTGCCAACGACTCTGGAAAGTATACGGCCGTTCAGTTTTGTGTCAAGGGGCCGCTGTGGGGAAACGGGATCGTCCAAAATTCTACCCCGAGACCCCGGGACCAGGGTTGTCCCTGCCGGGCGTAGACTCGCGGCCATGGTTTCCACCCCACCACTGGTTCGCGATCTCCGCGCCGACCTCGCGCGGCGGCCCACGATGACGGAGCTGTTTCACCGGGGCTACAACCCGCGCACGCTGCCGCCGGAGTTCACGACCTGGTTCGACTTCGTATCCCTTACCCTCGTCATGCACCAGCACGACCGTCCCGATGTCGCCGGCTGCAAGGCCGTTGTCAGGGAGATCGCACGTCAGCACGACTTCGTCGAGTGCATCGATCATGAGAGGGTGACCTCCGAACACCGAGCAATCTTCGTTCCACACCAGTCTACTCCGCGTCGAATCTCACCTCGATAAGACCGCCAGCTTGCGCGTTTGCAACGGCCGTGGCCACTGCTGCGGTGTTTTGACTGATCCGTGGCCACGACGTGGTCATCGGCACCACGATGCCAAGCCGCACATGGCGGAGATCCTGCTGATGCCGAAGATTCTGGTCCGTCGAGATCAGGATTTCGTAGCCGTTGAGGATGGCCACCGCGAGGACGTCGCCGTTGGCGAGGCGATCCCATCCCTTCTCGAACACCGTGTGGACTTCGTGGCCATCGAGAAACCGTCGCAGCGGAACTGGCGTTCCCTGGTCGAAGAGAATCTTCATGCCGAGGCTTGGAGCTCGAGGCTGGCGGCAGCGAACTCGAGCACGGCTTCGACCTGCTCCCGGGTAACGCCCGGAAACCACTCGACGAACTGATCGACCGTCGCACCGTCCTCCAAATTTTCAAACAGTGCCCGCACGGGCACACGCGTGTTGGCGAACACCCACGCTCCGCTGACCTTGGCAGGATCGCGTTCGACGGATCGGCATTCTTCCCAGGAACTCATGGCGACTGGCCTCGGGCGGGACTTGCGAAAAGAAATATACAGGCGTTCACTTTCTGTGTCAACGCCCTCTCACGCGTTAATTCTACCCCGGCACTCGTGGCGGCCGAGGGCGACGCGACCGCTCTCGAGGCCGAATGTCTCGGCCGGTTCCGCGACTGGTTCGTGATGCTCGCCACCACGCGGATGACGAAGTCGTTCAAGATGCCGATCCCGGAGCTGGCGGCGTAGTGTCGGGAGTTTCTCGTGGCCCACGAGTTCCCAAAGCCCACGCGAGGATCTACCTCGTCGATATGTGTGAACCTAAGCCCGCCTTACTCGTAGCCCCGAAGGCGCGATTCGATCGCTTCTGGGTCTTGCCGACAATCCAGAACGGCGAAGATTTCGATGGTTGTGCCCGTGAGTTCATCGAAGATGCCAAACGGGAACCGCTTCGAGAGAGCTCGGAGCAATCCGTGCTGCCTCTCATGCACCCCCGCATGAATCTTCAGGGCCTCGATGACGGCAGCGAGGCATGCGATGAAGTAATCACCCGCGCCGTCCGCTGTGCGTCGTAGAAGTCGGCAGCCCTGGCGAGGT
>JBIKKQ010000259.1:0-3899 GCA_044360305.1 Pirellulales bacterium | reverse complement strand
CCGGTTATGGCTACCAGGCCCCGCCGCGGGTGTGGATCCAGCCGCCGCCGCGTGACAGTGGCGGGACGCAGGCAGTGGCAGAGGCGATTCTCGATTCCGAGGGACGGGTGATCGGGATCGACGTGACCGACTCGGGGTCCGGCTACCTGGTCGCTCCCGAGGTCCGGATCATGGCTCCGATCCCGGTGGCGCAGGCCGAGACCGTCCGTTTTGACGCCTCGGTCGCGGCCAACGTGTTCGACATTCGCATCGGCGAGGAATTGGGCACAGACATCGAGCGGGGGGGCCTGCTCATTTCGCCGTCTGGCTCCCTGGCGGGCAAGTTTGCCGCCGCGGCCAGCGCCGACTCGGTCTTCGTGCAGGCCGAGCAGGCGGACGTGGTCGTGGAGGGCACAGTCTGGGCGAAGACCCAGTCGTTCCTGTTCCAGTCCCGTGCCTCCGCCATCAATCTCGCCCCCTTCGCGTTCACCACGACGTCGCCCACGTCGGGGGCCGACTCCGGGCTGCTCCGCGGCAACACCGTGGCGATCACGCTCGCCAACGACACGCCGACGCCCGCGGCCGGAGGTGCGGCCTTCAACGAGATCAACCTCGCGACCGCGATCGACTCGCTCCGCGTCCGGGCGGCGACCGGTGCCGGCGTCACGCGGAGCGATCCGTTCCCGTATGACCTGAAGGTCAGGGAGCAGGACAGCATCGCCATCGAGGCCGTCGCGGCCTCCAGCCTCCCGATCGATCTGTATGCCACGACGGACATGACCTTCACGGCCGCGCTGGCCACGGCCGGCGATGTCCTGCTGGGCGCGGGCAGCAAGTTCACCGTGTCGGCGCCGGTCTCGACGACGGTCGGCCAAATCAGCGTCACGGGAAGCGAGGTTGCGGTGCAGAACTCGCTGCGGGTCACCGCGGCGGCCGACGATCCGACCCGCGACGACATCGTGCTCACAGCCACCGGCGGCGGTATGACGCTCGGCGGGGCCGTAGCGGCGGTCAATAACGTGAGCCTCGTGCAGCGAAACGGCTCCACGCCCGCCGGCATCCGCGGCGCGGCCCGGGTGCGTGGCAAGAGGCTGGCGATCGATGCCGACGGCAACGTCGGCAATCAGGCACTCCAGCCGGTGAATCCGCAGTTCTACCTGCAGACGGCGGTCGACACGCTGACGGCGCGGGTCGGTGGCAGCATGTCGATCGACGAGATGACCGATCTCGAGCTCGATTCCGTGCGGGCCGGTGGCCTGGTGTCCGTCCGGGCCCGGGGCGTCGATCCCGGTGCCGGCGGGAGCGTGGCCGCCCTGCGGGGCAGCCTGGTGGACGTGACGCGGATCGACGTCAACGCGCCCAACGGCAGCATCGACATCACCAACAACGCCCCCTCGACGATCATCGTCGGCAATGCCGACGCGCTGCGTCTCGGTCGCGCCGTCTCGATGCAGGCGGCAGGGAACGTGCAAATCCGCTCGGCCGGAGGGGCGAGCCGCGGCGACCTGTTCGTGCTCGACGCCCCGATCGCCGGGGACGGGGGCCGGGCGGTGCGCGGCCTGGTCACGACGCTGCCCGCGTCCACGTACGCCGCCGGCAGCCCGGGCGTGGTGGCGAGCACCCTCACGGCCTCTGCCAACGGCCCGCTCGCCCTCGCCGGCCTGACGAACCTGCGTGTCGGCGACCGGCTGCTTGTCAGCCGGAGCGGTGCCGCGAATGCGGCGGCAAATGGCGTCTACGCGATCACGAGCCTCGGCAGCGGCACGCGGCGCTGGGTGTTGACGCGGACAGGCGACTCCGACACGGCGGCCGAGCTGCCATCCAACACGTTCGTGCGCGTCACCGACGGCACCGCTGCCGGCAAGGTGTTCCAACTGACCTACGCCGCCACGACGGCGGTGCCGTTCACCCGCGCGGACATCACCGTCACGGAGACCCCCGTCGTCACCAACATCGGCTCGGACGACAGCCGGGACAACGCTACGTTCGTGGTGTCCACGGCCGCCGGCACGAACGGTGCCGCCGGGTCGCTGGGCAAGATGCTCCGCCTGCGGCAGGTCAACGACACGTCATCCTCGCCGCTGAACCCGGCGCAGGTGATGGACTTCACCTTCTCGTCGCAGGTGCTGACGCCGATCCGGCTTACGGAGCAGCTGCCGGCGGTCACGAAGTCGTTCGCGATCGACGGCAACCTGGCCTACGATCCGCCGGGCAGCCCGGCCGTCAGCCGGCCGCGGATCACGGTCGATGGCTCGACGATCACCAGCACGCGGGTGGGCAACGCCGTGACGGCGAGCACCGTCGTCAACGGCTTCGAGTTCCTCGGGGCCGGCGCCGGTTCGGCGTCCATCGCCAACATGACCGTCAGCGGCTTTACCAAGGGGGCCGCTGTGCAGGTGACCGACGCCGCGTCGGTGCTGGTCAACGGGCTGACGCTCGGCACCACGGAACGCGGCGTCCGGGTGACCAACGCCTACGGCGTGCGGGTGTCGGGGGGCTCGGCCGGGACCACCGTCTCCGGCAACACGATCACGGCCAGCACGCGGGCCGGCGTCCGGGTCGAGGGGACGGCACAGGGAACGATGCTCATCGGCAACACGATCGGCACGGGCGATCGCGACAACAACGTGGGCGTCGAGGTGGATACCAGTGGCCCGGGGCGGAACCTGATCGGCGCGATGCCGGTCGCGCCCACGGCGGCCCTGGCGCCGGTGACGGCGACGCGGGTCTCGGCGACATCGTTCACGCTGCCCGCCAGCTACCGGACGACGGCCGCAAACCTGTTCGTCGGCCTCGGTGTTCGAGCCGCCGGAATCACTGCTGCGGCGGGCCTGCCGGCCGCGACCATCGCGGATGTGGCGACCAATGCGACGACGGGCGTGACGACGGTCACGATCAGCGGCGGCACGGTGACGGCGTCGGGACAGGTGAACTTCGGAAACTTCGTGTCCACCACGGCCAACACGGCGACCCTGGTGCTGCCGGCGGCCGTGTCAGCCGACCAGGTCTACCTCGGCCAGCTCGTCACCGGCGGGGCGTCGTCGGGCATTCCCTCCGGGGCCCGGGTCCGGAGCGTGTCGGTCAGCCCGTCCGGCATCGTGACCATCACGCTGTCACTGCCGCTGACGGCCACCGGGGTGACGGCCATCGGGTTCGGCGCGCCGGTCCGCAACGTCGTGCAGAACAACCTCACCGGCATCCTGCTGGCCAACGGCATGACAACGGTCACCAACACGACGGTCAGCAACAACACGTTCGATGGCATCCGCATCACCGCCGGGACGCATATCATCGGCGGCACGACGACGCGGTCCGCCGCGAGCAACGTGATCGTGGGCAACGGCGGGTTCGGCATCGTGGCCGAGACGTCCGGGGCCCGTTCCGCGGCGGAGACGATCGCGAATCGGCAGACGATCCGCGGCAACTATCTCGGCGTCACACCCACCGACACGAGCACCGGGCGCCGCAACGGCAAGGGCAATATCGGCCTGCGGCACGGCCTGCCGGCGGTGGAGGTGGTCTACGCGGGGCTCGGCAACCGCTACGAGCCGAACGCGTCCACGCTCATCGACGCCGAGGGCAACCAGCATTCGGGCACGCCGACCGGCGGCTCGGGGAGCGGTGGCACGGGAACCACGGGCAGGCGGGGTGTGCCGCCGCTGCCGCCGCGGCGTCGTTGACCGGCAGTCACCGAGGGCGTCTGACGGAACCGAGCGGCCGATCCAATGCTCGGCAGGACGGTGGTGGGGAGGGAGGCTCACGTGTGAGCCGGAGAAGCCCCGGGTCACGGAGGCAGGTTGACCGTCGTGCCGCCGGCGTTCGTGACGTTGGCGGTCGAACCGGCAGCGCCGCCGACCGTGAACTTGCTGGTGACGTTGAACGTCCCCGGGCTGGTGTTGAACATCAGCGCCGTCGGGGTC
>JBIKKQ010000089.1:0-13967 GCA_044360305.1 Pirellulales bacterium | reverse complement strand
CCGGGCACCGTACCCACCGGCCCCGACCAGCTCACGCTCTGCCCGGGCCGGCAGACGACCGCCGCGCTTCTCAACACGCTCTTCCATCGCGGCACGGCCCGCGTCGAGCACGTCGTCTTTTCCGAGATCATGCCGGCGCTCGCGGCGGGCCGGGCCGACTTCGGGGTCTGCATCCACGAGGGCCGGTTCACCTGGCAGCAGCACGGCCTTTCCCTGGTGGAGGACCTGGGGGCCCGGTGGGAAATGGAGACGGGCTGCCCGCTGCCGCTGGGGGGCATCGTCGCCAGCCGGCGGCTCGACGACCGGACGATCGCCGCCGTGCAGGAAGTGATCCGCGACTCGCTCCTGTTCGCGCTCGCCGATCCCGCGGCGGCGTTGCCGACGATGCGGGCTCATGCCCGCGAGCAGGAGGACGACGTGATCATGCGGCACGTCGATCTGTACGTGAACGACTGGACCGTGGACCTCGGCGCCGTGGGCCGCCGGGCCCTCGACGAACTCTCCGCCCGGGCGGCCGCGGTCGGGCTGTGTTCCAGTGCGGGTGCCAGCGGTCGGCTGGAGGTGTTTTCCGGATGACGGGCTGACGGGCCGGGGAAATCAGGGACGGGAGCGAATTTCCAAGTTCGCAGTCCGCACCGCCCGATGCCCGGCCGACGAAGACGGCTGCCGCGTGAAGGCCGCTCCCGTCCCCGCTCGTCGACTCTTCGCTCAGCGCGGCCGGGGCGCGGCTGCCGATTCCTCCCAGGCGGCCAACGGCACGCAACTGCAGAACAGGTTGCGGTCGCCGTGGACGTTGTCCACCCGGCCCACCGGCGGCCAGTACTTCGCCCGGCGCAGGGCCGGGAGCGGGAAGGCCGCGGTCTCGCGGGAGTAGGCATGCGGCCAGTCGTCGGCCACGACCGCGGCCGCCGTGTGCGGGGCGTGCTTGAGCGGGTTGTCGTCCTGCGGCCACTCCCCCGCCTCGATCCGCGCGATCTCCGCGCGGATCGCGATCATCGCGTCCACGAACCGGTCGAGTTCGGCCAGCGGCTCGCTCTCCGTCGGCTCCACCATCAGCGTGCCCGGCACCGGGAAGCTCAGCGTCGGCGCGTGAAAGCCGTAGTCGATGAGCCGCTTGGCCACGTCCTCGGCCGTGACGCCGCTGGTCTCCTTGAGCGGCCGGAGGTCGAGGATGCACTCGTGGGCCACGCGGCCCCCGGCCCCGGCGTAGAGCGTGGGAAAGTGGCCGCGGAGCCGGACGCTCACGTAGTTGGCCGCGAGGATCGCCGCCTCCGTCGCATGCACGAGCCCCTCGGCGCCCATCATCCGGCAGTACATCCAGCTGATCGGCAGCACCGCCGCGTTGCCCAGCGGCGCGGCCGACACGGCGCCGACGTCGCTCGCCGGCAGGCCGCCGGCAACATGGCCGGGCAGGAACGGCACGAGATCCTCGACCACGCACACGGGGCCCACGCCAGGACCGCCGCCGCCGTGCGGGATGCAGAACGTCTTGTGGAGGTTCAGGTGGCTGACGTCGCCGCCGAACCGGCCGGGCGCCGCCAGGCCGACGAGGGCGTTCATGTTCGCCCCGTCCACGTACACCCGGCCGCCGTGCCGGTGGACGATGTCGCAGAGCTCGCGGATCGACGTCTCGAAGACCCCGTGCGTGCTCGGGTAGGTGATCATCACCGCGGCCAGCCGGTCGGCGTGCAGCCGGCACTTCGCCTCCAGTTCGGCCAGATCGACGTTGCCGTGTGCGTCGCAGCCGGTGACGACCACCTGCATGCCGACCATCTGGGCGCTGGCCGGATTGGTGCCGTGGGCGCTCGACGGGATCAGGCAGATGTCGCGGTGCCCCTGGCCGCGGGACCGCTGCCAGGCCTGGATCGCAAGCAAACCGGCGTATTCCCCCTGGCTGCCGGCGTTGGGCTGGAGGCTGATCCCCGCGTAGCCGGTCGCCGCCGTGAGCCAGCGCCGCAGTTGCTCCTCGAGCTCCGTGTAGCCCTGCCGCTGGTCGGCCGGCGCGAAGGGGTGCACGTTGGCGAACTCGGGCCACGTGATCGGGATCATCTCGCTCGTGGCGTTGAGCTTCATCGTGCAGCTGCCGAGCGGGATCATGCTCCGGTCGAGCGCCAGGTCCTTGTCGGACAGGGAGCGGATGTACCGCAGCATCGCCGTCTCGGAGTGGTGCGAGTGGAACACGGGATGGACGAGGAACGCGCTCGACCGGCGCAAGGCCGCGGGGATCAGCGGCGCCGCCGCCCGCTCCACGGCGGCCAGGTCGGGGAGCGGCTGACCGGCCGGCGCGAACATGCGCCACAGCCGGACGACGTCGTCCGGCGTCGTCGTCTCGTCGAGGCTGATGGCGAGCGTGCCGGCGTCAAGCGTGCGCAGGTTCATCCCCAGGTCGCGGGCCCGTGCCGCCAGCGCCGCGGTCCGGTCGCCGGTGTCGAGGCACAGCGTGTCGAAGGCGTGAGCGTGCCGCACCCGCACGCCGAGGCCGCCGAGCCCGGCCGCGAGGGTCGCCGTCAACGTCGCCACCCGCTCCGCGATCCGCGTCAGGCCGGCGGGGCCGTGGTACACCGCGTACATGCTGGCCACGACCGCGGGCAGCACCTGGGCCGTGCAGATGTTCGACGTCGCCTTCTCGCGCCGGATGTGCTGCTCGCGGGTCTGGAGGGCGAGCCGGTAGGCCGGCCCGCCATGGGCGTCGATGCTCACGCCGACGAGCCGGCCCGGCAGCGACCGCTTCAGTTCGTCGCGGCAGGCGAGGTAGGCGGCATGCGGGCCGCCGCAGCCCATCGGCATCCCGAACCGCTGCGTGCTCCCCACGACGATGTCGGCCCCCCACTCCCCGGGCGGCACCAGCAGGGTGAGCGCCAGTGGGTCGGCGGCGACGCAGAGCAGCGCCTGCCGGGCGTGCACCCGGTCGGCGAGCCCGCGCGGATCGTCGAGGCCGCCGTCCGTGGCCGGATACTGGACGAGCGCGCCGAAGCAGTCGTGCGTCTCGATCAGGGCGGCGACGTCGCCGACGACGAGTTCGATGCCCAGCGGCCGGGCCCGGGTGGCCAGCACCTCCAGCGTCTGCGGGTGGCAGCGCCGGTCGGCGAGAAACACCGGGCCCTTCGCCGCCGCCGAGCGGCGGGCGAGCGTCATCGCCTCGGCGGCGGCCGTCGCCTCGTCGAGCATCGACGCGTTGGCGATCGGCATGCCCGTCAATTCGCAGACCATCGTCTGGAAGTTGACCAGCGCCTCCATCCGGCCCTGGCTGATCTCGGCCTGGTAGGGCGTGTAGGCCGTGTACCAGGCGGGATTCTCCAGGATGTTGCGCAGGATCACGCCGGGGGTGTGCGTGCCGTGGTAGCCCTGGCCGATGAAGCTCGTCAGCAGCCGGTTGCGGGACGCGATCCGGCGCAGTTCGGCGAGCGCCGCGGCCTCGGTGGCGGCCGGCGGCAGGTCCATCCGGTCGCGCCGGGCGATGCTCTCGGGGACGATCTCGGCGATCAGCGCGGCACGCGAGGCCGCGCCGACCACGTCGAGCATGTGCCGCTCGTCGGCGACCGAGAGGCCGATGTGCCGGGCCTCGAATTCGGCGGCCACGGAATGACCACTGGCCTCCGGGCTGGTGGCGCGAGCGGTGGACGAGGACGTGGACTCGGCCCGACGGGCCGTGAGCAGTTCGGACATGACAGGGCTCCCGATGCGGTGGCGCCGGCAATGCCGGAGCCCGGAACCCTGTTGTCCTGGAACCTGAGAGATTCACCGCGGCCGGCGGCCGTGGCTTGCCCCTTCGGTGGCCGCGGGCCTGACGGTCCGGGGCGCTCTCCAACAGTGGGTGGTGTCAGTCCTTTTGCCTGAGCGTTCAGCCTTCGGCGGTCTTGCGACTCTCTCCTGACAGGGGAAGTGTAGCCCGCGGTCTCGCGGCCGACAACTGCCGGGAGCAGGACAGCGTCAGGACCCCGGCGACGGGGCCGCCTGCCGGGGCAGGCGATCAGCCGCCGGCCGTGGCCGCGTGGATCCCGGCCTCGGCGGCGGCGGCGAGCGCGTCAATCTCCTCGAGCGTGACGCACAGCGGGGGCATGATCACCACCACGTCGCCGAGCTGCCGGAGCAGCGCGCCGTGGCTGCGGGCCGTCAGGCAGGCGCGGGTGCCGCGCTTCTCCTGCCATGGATACCCGCGGCCCGTTGCCTTGTCGGCGACGAGCTCCAGCCCGGCGACGAGGCCGCACTGGCGGACGGCCCCGACATGGTCGAGCCGGCCGAGACGCTCGGCATGTTCGCGCAGCCGGGCGATCTTCGGCGGCAGCGATTCGAGCACCCGCTCCTCGCGAAACAGGTCGAGCGACGCGAGGCCGACGGCGGCGGCCAGCGGGTTGCCGCCGTAGGTGTGGCCGTGGAAGAACGTGCGCCGGTCGCCGTGCGGCCCGAGAAACGCGTCCCAGATCCGCTCCGTCGTCAGCGTGGCCGCCATCGGCAGGTAGCCGGCGGTCAGCCCCTTCGCGAGGCAGAGAAAGTCGGGCGCGACCTGCTCCTGCTCGCAGGCGAACAGCGTGCCCGTGCGGCCGAACCCCGTCGCCACCTCGTCGAGGATCAGGAGCACGCCGTGCCGGGCCGTGAGCTCGCGGACGCCGCGCAGGAACCCGGGGGGATGCACGTAGATGCCCGCGGCCATCTGCACGATCGGCTCCATGACGAGGGCCGCGATCGTGCCTTGGTGCTCGTCGAGGAGCCGCTCCAGGGCGGCGAGCGACTCGGCGAGCGACGGTGCCGGACGGCCGGTCGCCGGGCAGGGCCCGCCGGGGGACGGCAGGCGGATCGCGCTGAACGTCAGCGGGGCGAACAGCGACGTGAACCGGTCCACGCCGCCGACGCCGATGGCCCCGAGGGTGTCGCCATGATAGGCCTCGCCGATGGCGATGAACCGGGTCCGGTCGGGCTCCGGCCGCTCCGCCTGCCGCCAGTATTGGAAGGCGATCTTCAGCGCCGCCTCGATCGCGCTCGACCCGTCACCGGAAAAGAACACCTTCTCCAGCCCGGCAGGCGCGACCTCGACGAGCCGGCTGGCGAACTCCACCGTGGTGGGATTGGAAAGCCCGAGGTTCGTGGTGTGGGCCACCTTCGCCGCCTGGGCGGCGAGCGCCGCGTCGAGCCGCGGGTGGCGGTGGCCGTGGACGTTGCACCACATGCTCGCCGAGCCGTCGAGGTAGCGGTTGCCGGCCGTGTCCACGAGCCAGGCCCCCTGCCCCGACTCGATGAGCAAGGGCTCGTACTCCTGCATCTGGGTGAACGCGTGCCAGACGTGGCGGCGATCCCAGTCGGCGAGTTGGGCGGCGCGGGCGTCGGGGCTGGCGACGGCGTCTGGATTCATGCCGAGAGTGTAGCGGCCCGGGCAGGGATCACTCGCGGGCGGCCAGCACCTCGTCGAGTTTCGCCTCGACACCGAGCGGGCCGGCCCGCACGGCGATGCCGCCCATGATCGCGTAGGGCAGTCCGAGTCGGTCGAAGACATCGACGAGATCGTGGATGACGGTGGTCAGGTCGGTCATGTTCTGCCGGCGACAAGCGGGGGCAGTCGCCGCAGCGCCGCGAGCAGACGCTCATTCCGCAGATCGTTCTCCCGCTGCAGGAGCGCGAACCGGCGTTCGACGACGCTGGGCGTGCCGGTCACCAGGTAGGGTGTGTTCTCGCGGATCATCTCGAATGTGAGCGCCAGCCGCTCTCCGGGCGTCATCCGCCGATACGCGTCGAGGGTTTCCTTGCTCAGCATGCCCCAAGTCTACAACGCGGCCGGCACTGCTGGCGGCTGGCGGAAGCGGGCGGGCTCATGCCGGCAGGGTAGCCACCGGCCGACGCGTCGCCCGCGAACGCACGGTCCGGGGTGTGCTACCCTGACGGCGACTGCGGTGGCGGTGCGGACACGACCGACCCTGCCGCTGCCGCGATGAAAGGCAATGGCATGGGTCTCCATTCGAAGTCGCCCTGCGGTCGCGCCGCGTTCGTCTGCCTGGCCTGGTTCTCCGTGTGGTCGTTCGTTCCCGCCGGATCGCCGGCAGCGGAGGATGCCGCCCTCGCCCACGGCGTGATCGTCACCCGGGCGCGGGTCCGGGAATCGCCCCCCCGGATCCTCCTCGAGTGGCCGCGGGTGGAGGGCTCGGGCGGTTTCTGGCTCTATCGGAAGGCACCGGCCGACGGATCCTGGGGGGCGGTCCGGGCGACCATCGCCGATGCCGATGCCACCAGCTACGCCGACGACGACGTGGAGGCGGGCGTCGCCTACGAATACATGGTCGAGACGGCGGCACCGCTGCCGCGGCTGAAGAACCGGCGGGCCAGCGGCGTGCTCGCCGCCGGCATCGCCCTTCCCGTGGTGGATTCGCGCGGCACGGTGCTGCTGCTGGTCGATCGCACGATGGCCGCGGACCTGGTCGGCGAACTCGACCGGCTCGAGGAGGACCTGGTCGGCGACGGCTGGACCGTGCTGCGGCACGACGTCGAGCGGCAGGCCACGGTCTGCGCCAACGCCACCAGCGCCGAGGTCGAGGCGGTGAAGCGAGTGATTCGCGACGCCTACCGTCGGGCGCCGGACGACGTTCGGGCGGTGCTGCTCGTCGGCCGCGTGCCGATCCCCTACTCCGGCTGGCTGATCCCCGACGGACACGACTTCGAGGCCCGCGAGGCGGACACCTACTATGCCCTTCCCGAGGCCACCTGGACCGACGTGCGCGACTACGGCGGCAAGGGGCTTCGCGGCAACGTGGCGGGCGATGGCAAGTTCGACCAGTCGTGGTTCGACCCGTCGCTGGTGCGACTCGCCGTCGGCCGGGTGGATATGTCGGGCCTGCCGATCTTCGGGCTGCCGGAGCCGGAACTGCTGCGCCGCTATCTCAACAAGCACCACGCCTTTCGCCAGCGGATCACCCCGTTCCCGCCGGCCTGCGACACCGGCTCTGGCCTGGTCGGCAGCCGGACCGGGTTCGGCCTGCAGACGCTCTTCGACAGCGGCATGGTGAATCCAGTGCAGGGCCAGCTCTCGGGCGAGATCGAGTCGCCCCGGCTCTGGTCCTACGCCGAGGGCCTGGCCTACATCAACAACGACCTCGGCCGGTTCTTCTCGACCCGCGACCCGCAGTACGTGTTCATGGGCTGCTGGGGCAGCGGCATCAACTACGACATCGAGGCCGGGAAACAGGGGATGGGGCGGCCCTGCCTGGCCGGCAAGGGAGCCTGCCTGACCTGGGTCTGCGGCCAGCCGAACCGGTCGTTTCACTGGATGGCCATCGGCGAGACGATCGGGGGATGCGAACGGCTCGCGATGATCAACGGCGGACTGTATCCGTCCCGCGCCAACCGCAACCAGTCGAACGCCGTCTTCCGCTGCCTGCTCGGCGACCCGACGCTGCGGCTCCACGTGCTCGCCCCGCCGGTCGGCGCGACGATCTCGGGTGCGACGCTGTCGTGGGAGCCATCGCCGGACGCGGCCGCGTCCGGCTTTCTCGGCTACCACGTCCTGCGCGGCCCATCCCGCAAGGGTCCGTTCACGCGGCTGACCGCCGCCCCGGTGCGCGGCACGTCGTGGACCGATCCCGAGCCGCCGCCCGCCGGCTGTTACCAGATCCGCGCCGTCCGCCTGGAGACAACGCCCACGGGCAGTTACCACAACACGAGCCAGGGCGCCCTCGTTTCCCGCACCGGGGCGGACATCGTCTGCCGCCTGCGACGGGTCGCGGTGCCGGAAGGAGGCACGACCGCATTCCACGTCAAACTTTCCTCCCCGCCGCCCGGTAACGTCGTGGTCACCGCCGCCAGGACCGGCGGGGCCGAGGGGATTGCCGTCCGCGCAGGGGAACGGCTCCGGTTCACCCCCGCCACGTGGAATGACTGGCAGACCGTCACGCTGGCCGCCGATCGCACGAGCGGTACGGCCGCGGCCGCCGGCGCCGATGCCACGATCACCCTCCGGGCGGACGATCGGCCCTCCACGACCGTCGGTGCGGTCGTCGAGGAGCAGGCGATCCTCGTCGATTGCAGCTCGATTCGCGTGCCCGAAAACGATTCGGCGCGGTTCCACGTCAGGCTCTCCGGCCCGCCGGCGGCCGACGCGGTCGTGAGCATCGAGCGGATGTCCACCTACTCCACCGGCGAGCGGATCACCGTCGCTTCCGGCACGACGCTGACGTTCACGCCGGCCGACTGGAACCGCTGGCAGCCCGTGACCGTCGCCTACGCCGACGGCGATGAGGTGGCCGTGCCCCACAATCTCGGTTCGATCCAGGCGGCCTTCCGGCTCACCGCGGCTGGGTTCCGCCGGACCGCGGTCCAGGCGGCGGGCATCGAGCGGCATGCCCGGCTGACGACGGTGGCTGAACCGGCGGCGTCCGGAACCGTCTCGCCGGCGCCGGCCGCGACGGTCGCCTGCGGGGAGCCCGTGACGATCTCGACCCGGCCCGCGCCGGGCAGGCGTTTCGCCGGCTGGGGAGCGGGCACGGCGGATGGCACCCTGGTGGTCGCGAATCCTGCGTCGCCCGAAACGACGGCGACGGTGCTTCCCTGGGCGGCCGGGATGTCCCTGAAGATCGCCGCGAAGTTCGTGGCGGACGAAGGGGAGGCGGCGACGCTGATCACAGTGCTCACGGATCGCCCGCTGGTCGCCGTGCCAGAGGCAGGCGCGGGCACGCTCCGGGTGAAGCTGTCGGCGCGGCCGGCCGCCGACGTGATCGTGACGCCGCGGAGCGGCCGTCCCTGGGATGCGGACCTTGCGGTGCAGAGCGGCTCGCGGCTCGTCTTCACGCCGGAGAACTGGGATGCGTGGCAGGCGATCGAACTCACGGCTGCCGAGGACGACGACGATGTCGACGGACGGGGACTGGTCATCCTGGAGGGCAGCGGACTGCTGCCGGCGCATGCCTGCGCCGTGGAACGCGACACGAGCGTCCGGCTGACGACGTTTCCCGGCCGCGGCGGCATGGCCACCACGCCGGCCGGCCGGACGGCGGTTGCCCGGGGGAGGCCGATCGCGATCACGGCCTCGGCGGCCCCGGGCCATGCCTTCGACCACTGGGCTGTCGCGGAGGGCCGGCCCGTGATCGCCGACCCGCAGGCGGCGCAGACGACGGTCACGCTCGATGCGACCGCGGGGATCCGGGCCATCTTCAGGCGCGACGAACCCCAGCCCGAGCCGGCTCCCCCGCTGATACCGCACGACCGACGCTGACGGTAGACTCTTGCCGGGTCGGTCCGCCGCGAGCCTTGTGGCCTGCGGTGGCCGCAGGATCGAGTCACACTCCGGAGCGCGAGATCATGCGTGGAATCCTGAAGCGATCGCTGGTGGCCTGTGTCTGGGTCGTGCTGGCGGCGTGTACGGCGGTCGGGGCCGACGACCCCGCGGCGGCCCGGTTCCGCGGCACCGGCGCGGCCGACCCGATTCGCGTCGAGAACCTGAAAAAGGCCGCCGGCCCCGCGGCCGGGCAGACGAGCCTCGGCTTCGACGTCGCCTGGAACCATTCCTGGCGCGGCCGCTGGGAGGTGCCCGCACAGGCCCACGGCGGCAAGGGGCCGCTCGCGGTCGAGAACTGGGACGCCGCCTGGCTGTTCGTGAAGTTCCGCGTGCCGGGAGCCGATGGCTGGTCGCACGCCACCCTGTCGGCGAACGCCGCCGACCATGCGGCGCCCCCGGCGGCGAAACTCGACGTCGGCCTGTCCGACGACGGTACGAAGGGGGCCGGCGTGTTCGCCTTCCGCTCGGCCGTCGGCAGCGGCCCCAATGACTGGAAGGGGGTCACGCTGCGCTGGCTGCACGAGGCCGACGGCGTGGCCGATCCGGCCGCCGCCGAGGTGCAGGTGTTCGCGGTGCACATGGTCCTCGTCCCGGAGGGGGCCTTCTGGCTCGGCGACGGCTCGACCAGCTTCGTGGGCGGCCAGTTTTCAGCCGGCGACACGAGCGCCCCCTATCGCGTCGAGAGCGAGGCGGCGATCGAGCTCGGGGGTGACGGGCCGAAAAACCTCGGCAATCGGGACACGGTGGGGATGTACTTCCGCACCGACGACTTCTCCACCGGGGTCACGAAGACACTGCCGGCCCGGTTTCCCAAGGGGCACGCCGCCTTCTACTGCATGCGACACGAACTCACCGAGCGCGAGATCGTCGCCTGGCTCAACGCGCTTTCTTCCAAGGCCCAGGCGACCATCCAGCCGTTTCAAGACAAGGGCAATGCCCTGGCCGGCATCAAGGTCGTGACCCCGGCGAGCCCGGGCACCCCGGCGGTCTACGCATCCGACCGGCCGCACGTCGCCTGTGACTACGTGATGTGGAGCGACGGCACGGGCTACTCCACCTGGGCCGGCCTCCGTCCGATGACGGAACTGGAGTTCGAGAAGGCCTGCCGTGGACCGCTGCTGCCGGTGGCCGACGAGTACGCCTGGGGCACGTCGGCGATCGCCGTTGGGGCTCCGGCCGGCAAGGGGGGCGGCCCGCAGGCCGGGTATGTCGTCGCCAACGCCGGCCAGCCTGACGAGCGGCTGTCGTGGCAGGGGGAGAACGGGCCCGATGCGACCCGCGGGAACGCCGTCTGGGGCGGGGCCATTCGCCGCGAGGCCAAGGGAGGCGTTGCCGCCAACGCCGTCACCAGGCCGGTGCGGCCGGGCATCTTCGCCACACCGGAGAGTGACCGCGTCGCCGCCGGCAGTTCCTACTGGGGCGTTCTCGACCTGACCGGCAACCTTGCCGAACGCGTCCTGACCGTCGGCAACATCGCCGGCCGCAGGTTTGCCGGCACGCACGGCGCCTGGCCGGCGCCGTTCGCCACGATCGGATTGGGGGCCAATCAACGCAAACCGGAGGAGTGGGCCTGGGGCTTCGGCACCCGTGGCGGTCAGTGGCAGGATGGCACCGACGTCCTGCGGACCTCGGACCGCCAGGCGAGCGGGTACGTCTCGGCGGTTCTGCCGGCCCGCTCCCGATTTTCGAGCGGCCGCACCGGCTTTCGCTGCGTCCGCACGGCCCGGATCGTGCCGTTCGAACTGAAGCCAGCCGACGTGGTCGTCGCCACTCCGCTCTCGTCCCACGGCCACGCCGCGGTGCAGCCGGCCGTGTCGGGCTGGGGGGACGATTGCGTGACGACGGTCGCCAACGTGACCGTGACGCCCCGCGACGCCAAGACCGCCACGATCACCTTCGACCTCTCCTGGAGCAATTCGTGGCGCAACGATCAGAACCACGACGCCGCGTGGGTGTTTTTCAAGGCCCGCAGCGACGACGCCGGCTGGCGGCACGTGAAACTCGTGGCCGACCGGGTCCTCAACCCGACCGGATACGGCCACGCCGAGGGGGATACCAAGGTCGACCTTCTCGTGCCTGACGGCCCCGACGGGTTCACCGGGGCGTTCGTCCGCCGGGTCGCCGTCGGCAAGGGACCGTTGAAGGTGGAGAAGGTCACGGTCGTCTGCGATGCCGATGCCGTGAAGGGCATCGCGGCCGACGCCAAGGACCGCGTCCGCGGCGTCGGAGTGCAGATGGTCTACGTTCCGGAGGGGCCGTTCCGGCTCGGTGCCGGGGGCCCGGAGGTGGGGGCGTTCCATGAGTACACCACCGGCGTCGATGCCACCAAGCCGTACCGGGTCGCCAACGCCGGCCCGATTCCCACCGGCCGCACGCCGGGCCGGCTCTGGGCCGCGAAGCATGGCGGGCCGCTCGTCGACGGGGGGGAGATTCCGGCCAGCTACCCCAACGGGTTCGGCTCGTTCTATTGCATGAAGTTTCACGTCACGCCGGTCCAGTACGCCGAGTTCCTCAACACGCTCGACGCAAAGCTCGCCGACGAGCGGTATCCCGGGCCCGACCGCTGCGTCTACAACAAGGTCGTGTACTCGGGCAAGAATGGTCACGTCACGAAGGTTCCGTCGGGAGAGTACGTGGGCAAGCCGGGGCGGGAACGCGCCGGCGCAGGCTGCTTCGGCCTGTCGTGGGCCGACGGCACCGCGTACGCGGCCTGGGCCGGCCTCCGGCCGATGACGGAGTTGGAGCTCGAGAAGGCGTGCCGCGGGCCGCGGGATCCGGTGCCCTCCGAGCTCGGCCCGTCCTACTGGGGCGTCTCCGGTTTCGGCGGGGTGGACTGGGATGCATTCAAGGGGGACACGGCGTGCGAGCGACCGGTGACGGCCGGAAAGACGGGACTGGGCTTCAAGGGAAGCCACGGCCTCGGCACGACGGCGCTGCCCGCCGACTGGCCGCAGGCCGACGCCGTCGGATCCGCGGTTCGGCACACGCACTACTCCTCGCTCAACCTCGAGCGGCTGCGGGGACTGACGGAGCCGCCCGGATTTTTCCAGCCCGCCGGCATCAGCAGTTTCGAGCTGCCGCGGGCCCGGATCTCGGATCGAATGTTCTCCGGGGTTGCCGACGCCGAGCGGCTCTGGTCGCACAAATGGCGCGGCGCCCGGACCGCGCCGAAGGCCGCCGCCCACTGACCTGCCGGGCGGACCGGGCGGAGTGTCGGCGGGCCGTTCGATGGCCCGCCGGCACTACCCGAGCAGGCCCGGAACATCGTCGAGGCCGATCGTCTCCACGGCGGGGCCGGAGGGTTCGCGGAGCGTTTGGCGCGTGGGGGTGCGGCAGACGACCGCCACCGCGGCCACCGTCTCGGCGCCGATCGTGTCGCGGATTCGCAGCAGCCGGCGGACGTCGGCTGCCGCCGGAAACTCGCTCCACGCCGCATCGAGGAGAAGGGTAATCCGGGCTACATGCCCTTGATGAGGTCGAGGCAGATCTGCCGGACCTTCCCCGGGTTGACGTTGGGGTTTTTCTTTCTGGCCTGGCCGATGAGGCCTGCCGCCGCCTGCTCCTTGCCCCCCTTCACGTCGGCGACGATCTTCGGGTTCGCGGCCAGGAGTTCCCGGCACAGGGCGATGACGTCGTCGTCGCTCACGGCGGCGATGCCGAGCGATGCCACGACCTCGGCCACCGGCCGGCCCGATTCCAGTGCCGCGGCGAAGATCTCCCGGCCGCGGCTCGTGTCGAAGTCTCCGTTGCGGACGCGGCCGATGATGTCGGCGACGGCGGCGGGCCGCAGCGGAAACTCGCCGATCGTCCCGCCGCGTTCGTTGAGCGTCCGGAGCACGTCCTGCTGCATCCAGTTGCTCGCCACCTTCCCCTCGCCGACGAGCCGCGCCAGTTCCTCGAAGTACTCGACGAGGTCGCGGCCCTGGTTGACGAGCACGTCGGCATCGTAGGCGGAGATGCCCCAGGTCTGCTCGAGCGTCCTGCGGAGGGCCGTCGGCGGCTGCCCCATGGCGGCCCTGGCGGCGGCGAGGTCGGCCTCCGACACGGTCACGGGGACGAGGTCGGGCTCCGGGAAGTAGCGGTAGTCGCTCGACTCCTCCTTGTGCCGCTGGGCCCGCGTCACCCCGGCGGGGTCGTCCCAGCCGCGGGTCTGCTTCGGGGACGAGCCGAGCTCGGCGCCCGTGGCCTGCCACTCCTCCCACTGCCGGGCGACCTCGTAGGTCAGGGCCCGCTCGACCGAGCGGAAGGAGTTCATGTTCTTGATCTCGACGATCGGCGTCTTGGCGATCCGGCCGTCGGGCCGGGGGATGTGGAGGTTGACGTTGGCGTCCACCCGCAGGCTCCCCTCCTGCATGTTGCAGTCGCTGACGCCGAGGTAGACCAGCAGCAGCTTCAGTTCGTTGAGCCAGGCCCGGGCCTCCTGCGGGCTGCGCAGGTCGGGCTGGGTCACGATCTCGCACAGCGGCGTGCCGGCCCGGTTGAGGTCGATGCGGGTGTCGGCCGTGCCCGCCGCCTCGTCGTGCATGCTCTTGCCCGCGTCCTCCTCGAGGTGGACGCGGATGATCCCCACGTTCCGCGCGAACGCCCCCTTCGGATCGACCACCTCGAGCGCCCCGTCGCTGGAGAACGGCAGGTCGAACTGGCTGATCTGGTAGCCCTTGGGCAGGTCTGGATAGAAGTAGTTCTTCCGGTCCCACTTAGTGAACGGGGCGAT
>JBIKKQ010000258.1:0-3943 GCA_044360305.1 Pirellulales bacterium | reverse complement strand
GCGTTCCCCGCAGCCGGTGGATCGGCGGAAGCTCGAGGAGCGTGAGGCGATCGTGCCTCAGCGACGAGACTTCTGCCGTCCACCGGCGGATTGGGCTTTCAGATCCTATCAACCGGCGGGCTGGGTTCGAATCGCCGAACGTGCCGCCACCGGGCCTTACTTGGACGCGACCGGCAGTTTGCCTTCCTTGATCAGGGCACCGAAGGTCGGCGAATCCTTCTTCTCGGCGTCGCTCGGCAGAGCCGCGACCTCTTCGAGCGCCTTGCGGATCTTCTTCGCGTCCTTCTTGTCCCCCTTGTCCAACAGTTTGTCGAGGGCCTCGCCGTAGGCGTTTCGCTCCTTCTTGCTCGTCCCGGCATGGCAGACGTTGCACTTGGCAGTCTCGACGGCCGCGGCCAACGGCGTGTCAGGCATGACGTACACCGTCTTGAACTCGTCGAAAAACTCCTTGTAGGCCAGGGCCGGCCGCTGCGCAACGATGCCACCGACAACCGCGACCGCCAGAACCGCATTCCTGCTGAGGCACATCGAGAGAGACTCCGGGGAGAGTGATGCCCGCCCCGCCTGGGTCGAGCCACGAAGGAATCGTAGAACGATTCCCCGGCCGGAGTCAATCATTCGGCCGGGGAACGGGCGGGACCGGGCCGCCGCCGCCGGTCACCGCCCACCGGTCGGCGATCGCCCGCAGCCAGAGGCCGGCGACGAGGATCGCGAGTCCGATCAGGGGCACGAGCCACGGTAGCCTGTCCCGCCGTCGCGGCTCCGGCTGGGTGGCCGCCGTCACGACGACGGGCCGCGGACCGGCGAGTTCGAGGCCGCAGGCGTCGGCGCAGGCCACGAGGTCGGCGGCGAGGGCGGCCGGACGCTGGTAGCGGTCGTTCGGGTCCTTGGCCATCAGCCGGCCGATGATCCCCGCCAGCATCGGGGGCACGTCGGGCCGCAGGGCCTCGATGGCCGGCGGCGGCTCCTGCTGGTGCTGCAGCAGCTTCTGAACGAGCGTCCCGTCGGCGAACGGCGGCCGCCCAACGAGCACGAAGAACAGGGTGCAGCCGAGCGAATACAGGTCGCTGCGCACGTCAGCCGCCCGCGGGTCACGGGCCTGCTCCGGCGAGATGTAGTCGAACGTGCCGAGCGTCATCCCGCTGACGGTCAGGTCGTTGCCGCCGGCGGCGGGCGGCAGCCGGGCCAGGCCCATATCGACGATCCGGGGCTTGCCCGCCGGCGTGATCACGATGTTGGAGGGCTTGATGTCGCGGTGCACGACGTCACGGGCCGCCGCGTGCTCCAGGGCGTCTGCAAGTTCGAGGGCGATCCCGATCGTTCGCGGGACGGAGAAGGGCCCCTCGTCGCGGACGAGGTCGCGCAGGTTCCGCCCCTCGATGAACTCGAAGACGATGTAATGCCAGCCCGCATCGCTGCCCACCGCATGGACGCGGCCGATGTTGTCGTGGTCGAGCCGGGCCGCCGACTGGGCCTCGTTGCGAAACCGGCGGAGCATCTCCGCGTCGGCCGACTGCTGCCGCGACAGCACCTTGACGGCGACTGTCCGATCGAGCGTCGTGTCGAGGGCCCGGAACACCGCCCCCATCCCGCCCCCCCCCACGAACTGCTGGAGCCGGTAGTGGCCCAGCGTCTGTCCCTCGAGGGCCGCGCCGATCTCCGCCGTCGACACGGGCCCGGGGACCGTCCGACCGGTGACCGAAATCGCCGTCCGCTCCCCGTCCGTCCCGACGTCGGCGGACACGGAGTCCTGTTCCCGGTTCGTGCCGCTTCTGTCCGCCATCGACGACTCCTCGGATCCGGCCCCGACCGTCGGGCGGCGGCCGAACTCGCCCTCAATGCTACCCCACGGGGCGGTCGGCAGGCCCTGCCGACGGCCGCGAGCCGGCGGAAGCGACATGGCGGGCCACGTCCGCCGCCAGCACGGCGACTTCCGCCTCCTCGCGGTCGGGCCCGCCATGCCCAAGCGCCGCGAACGTCGTTGGCGGCCGGCCGCCGGCGAGCCGGGCCGCGAGCGACCGGAACACGGCGGGATTCCCCACCGCCCAGTCCCGCTGGGCGACGGCCTGCTCCGCCGTCGAGACGACCAGCCGGGACAACCCCACGGCCTCGAGCGTGGCCTCGATCTTGTGCGTGTTCGAGGCCAGCGCGACGAACGGCCGGCCCGCGACGATCGCCGCATAGACGCCGTGATGGCGGCCGGTGATCACCACGCGGGCGGTCCCCAGCCGGTGCGGCAGGCCGGCCCACTGTTCCCCCGCCTGCGGCGTCCGCAGCGGCAGAAACGTCCCGCCCTGGCGGCGCAGATACCCGTCAAGGACCGCGCAGGCTGCCTCCCGCTGCGAGTGCCCGTCGGTGACGACATCCCCGTGGATCGGCTCTCCGGTCGGCGTGAACCTGGCCGCGAGGTAGGAGTCGGCGACGACCCGTGGCCGGGCACCGAGCCGCCGGGCCGCCTCCCACGACCGCGGTTCCCGAACCGTGCAGTCGGTAAGGTTCGGCCACATCGACGGGAAGCCCGTCGTCTCCTCGATCACGGCATTCACGAGCAGCGTGAGCTTGCCCATGTTCTGCGCCGCCTGAAGCAGACCCAGCCAGCCGCGGCCGGCCCCATGGTGGATCGTGCCCTCGCCGTTGACAACCACGGCATCCACGGCCGCGACCCGGCCCATGAGGTGGGTGTCGCGTTCGATGGCGGCCACGACGTCCCGGTCGTCCCCGACCTCGTGTCCGCGCAGGGCGTTGAGAAACAGGCGGTCCGCCACCGCGTGGCCGGCCCGGCCGAGGAGCCGAGCGTGGCCGTCGGCGACGGCCCTGCACCCCAGGTGAGGCACGGACCCGGTCTCGTTGGCGAGGAGGATTCGCATCCGTGTCTGTCCCGTAGTTCGGCCCGCAGCCCTGGGGCCCGAAAACGCAGGACGCCGCCCCGCGGAAGTCCGCGGGACGGCGTCCCTGTTCGACCGTCGAGCGAGAGGCTCAGCAGAGGCGAGCCTTGCGGCGGCGGCGGCGGACGTACTCGCCTCCGAACGCTCCACCCAGCCCGACCGCAGCGAGGATGATCGCACCCGGCTCGGGCACCGCTGCGACGCGGAAGCCGAAGGAGTCGGCAGCCGTCAGGCCGACGTAGCGGACGTTCTGGGAGCTCCACGAGGCGGCGTTGACAGTGTTCAGCCTCCAGCTCGAACCGCCTGCGGCCACCTGGGAGGCATTACCCGGGTTGGCAGTGTCGGTGTACTCCACCACGTTGCCGTAGGCATTGAACAGGCCGTAGAAGGACTGGGCGTTCGGGAACGCGGTGCCGTCGAGGACGCCAGTCGTGAGAGCCGGGGTATTGGCCCCACCGTAGTTGGCGACGTTCGCCCCGGCGTTGGCGGACCCCGACGCCGTCGGAGCGGTGTTGCTCTTCGTGCCGTAGGAGTAGTAGCCGCCGCTCCCGCTGTTCAGCGTGGGATCGTAGTAAGCCGCCTTGGTGAACTCATTGAGATTCGGCAGGTACACCTGGGCTCCGGCATTCCGGGCCACGATCGGCCCGCTGGTCGCCCCGTTGAGCGTGTAGGCACCGGTCTCGGTCGCCGCCGAGCCCGACGTCTGGCCGTTGTTGAGCCAGTTGGCGAACCGGGCCGAAGAGAACCAGGACACATAGGTCACCGGCTTCAGGTCGAACCCGGCCCGCGTCGAGTACTTCGACCCGGCAGCCGCCGTGGCGGTGTAGATGATGCCGCCATTGATGGTGTTGGAGGTCATCAGGGAATCGTAGGTCTGAAACTGGTTGGAGCCGCTGGCGTCGATCGTGTTGAGAAACTTCACGTAGTCGGCGTTCGTCGTCTCGTACTTGGCGATCTTGAAGACGTCGGACACCGAGCCGCGGGACGGGCCGGCCGTGCCGGTCGTGGCGGCGTTGCCCGGATTGCCGACCGTGGCATAGTCGATGGTGACAGGCAGC
>JBIKKQ010000257.1:0-3962 GCA_044360305.1 Pirellulales bacterium | reverse complement strand
TAGCGGGCGGAGGGAATTCCGCCGGGCACCGGAATCGGGCCGATCGAAGTGCCAAAGGAGTTGTTGAGCGGGTTTTGGGCATACGCATAGCCCAGCCGCAGCGACAGCCGGTCGGTCGCGCGGTACTGCGTCCCGAGCTGCATCACCCACTGGCCCACATAGATGCTCTTGAACAGGGCGGCGCTCCGCCAGTCGAGAAACAGGGCGTCGGCCGCGAGCAGGAGTCGGCCGTCGAGCAGCGACTCGTTGGCGATGCCAAGGCCGACCTGCTGCGGCAGCCCGATGTCGACGTCCCGCGCCTGGCCGCCAGGGATCAGAACGACCTGATTCTGGAAGCGAAAATCCTGGTTTGTCTGGTAATAGGCCCCCAGCCAGGTCGCGTCACCAAGCTGGTAGTCGAGGCCGAATCCGCCGCGCAGCGCGTAGGCGTTGGTCATGACGCTCTTGCCGAGAAGCGGTCCGGAGGAGTATCCGTCGCCGATGAACATCGTGGCGCCGATCGACAGGCGGTCGGTCAGCTCGACGGCGACGCTCGGTGCGAACTGGAGGAGGAGCAGGTAGGCAGAGGTGCCATTGCTCGCCGGAACGTGCATGTAGTCCGCCCCCCCTCCGGCGGCACCGAAGACGGCGAGGCCGACCGTCGTCGGGAGCGGCAGGCCGCTGACCTCCTGAGCGACGCCGATCGCCGGCACGATCGCGCCTGGCGTGCCACTTTTGGCCGAAAATGGATCGACGCCGAGCAGCGGCAGCGGCGTTCTCTGCGCGAGGTTCACGGTGGCTTCGGCGAAGCCGCCACCGAGCGTGAAGTGGGTGCCCTCATACTGCGTCAGTGCGGCGGGGTTCGCATTGATCGCCGAGATAAAGTCCTGCGGGGCGGCCACGCTCGTGCCCGCCATCCCGCCGGACGCCGGCATCAGGGTGTTGCGAAAATCGACCCCGTACGTCTGGGCCCGGGCGACGGCCGCGTCCGCCAGCGATCCAGCCAGGCCCAGCATGACCACCACAAGCCGCATGATCTGACGTTCCGGCATGATCGTTCGTCTCCCGTTTGCCGCTAACATCGACGCATGCCGTGCATGCCGTGAGCCCGCCTCGCCAGCCCCGTCCGCACAACCGCCCCGCCCAGGTCTTCCCAGGCCGCCCCATCCGCCGCGCGAAAGAGCATGGCTCGCACGCCAGTCCCGTGCGGCGAGACCCTTCCCGTCGTTCCCGCCGGCGATCCCGAAAAGGACAAAAAGGACCGGCATAATCCTTGGGAAGAAATGCCACCGCAGGCTGTTGCTGTCTTGGTTCAGCGTGAAAGGGCATCCGCCCCCCGCCGCCCCAAACCATTCCGGCCCCGGGACGATGATCGGATCATCCTCGTGCGGCAACGCGTCGATGCCCAGCGGGCGCCGGGATCGACTGGAAATCCGCCATGCGTTCAGGCAAGAATATCGGCGAGCGGCCCGGCGGTGTGGATGCCCTTCAGTTCCTTGTCCGGCACCCCGAACGTCTCACGTTCGTCGCCGACGCACCGCAACAGGGCAAGATAGAAGTCGCTCATCGTCCGGTGCCCGGGTGCACCGTACTTGGGGAGCCTCAGGAAGCGGCCGGCGGTCTTGAGCCGGCCGCCGAGATTCCCGACGAGGATCATCGGCCACTGCAGCGACTGGCCGTGGTGACTGTCGGATGAATCGCTCATCCAGACGATGAGCGTGTTGTCCAGCATCGTGCCGCCGGCCTCCGGGATGGCAGCGAGCCGCGTGGCGATGTCCGCGACCCGGGTGGCGTGATACTGGCGGATGACGGACTGCATCTTCAGCGACTCGGGGGTATGGGCCGAGTGTCCGATGGCATGGCCATCCGTGTTCACACCGAGTTCCTTCCAGGTTTTGTATCCGTGCGGGCCGCACGACGCATCCACGATCGCCACGTTCGTCAGGCCCGACGCAAGGGACGCGATGGCCAGCAGGGACTGGGCCTCGAACCGGTCGGTGAGCCTCTGGCCGTTGAACGCATCGATCGCCGGAAGGTTGGCCTGCAGACGATCACGTATCTCGTGCACCTTGGCCTGCCGGTCTCGCATCTGCTCGAAGGTCTGGAGATACGCATCGAGTTTCTCGCGGTCCATCGCCGGCAAGGCGGCTCGGACCCGCCGCACGTCGGCCTGGATGTAATCGAGGAGATGCTGCCGCGACTTGAAAAGTTTGGCAGCGTCGCCCTCGGCGACGCTGCCAAAGAGCGAAGCGAAGGCGACGTCCGGCCTGCAGACGATCGGCAGCGGCCGCTTGCGGTCCACGGCGGACACCGTTTGTGCGAAGACGGTGTTTGGGTCCTGGGAAATGCCCAGGCCCACGACGGGAATGATACCGGGAAGGCGTCCGGCCAGGGCGTGATCGATGGTCTGCCCAAGCGCCTCGTTATGCGTCCCGTTGGCGAGGCCGGCGCGGGCGTTGTAGCAGCCGAGTGCACCGTAGCCCGAGCCGTGATTCGCGTAGGCCTCCCGCGACGACAGGCCGAGGACGATCGACATCCGCTCCTTCAGCGGCGCGAGCGGCGCGAGCGGCTCGGGGAGTTCGAGATCGCTCAGCGGCAGGTCGGCCGGCGGATCGTCCTTCGCCGACGGAGCGTTCTTGGGCTCGACCTGATTTCGCAACATTCCGTTCGACTCGAAGACGAAGACGAACCGCGGGGCGACGGCGCCGGCAGCCTGCGCGGCGAGCGCGTTCAGGAATGGCTGGAGGACGACGGCGCCGGCGCCCAGCGTCAGGCCCTTGATGACGCACCGCCGTTCAATACCCTCTGGCCCGACGACGTTCGAAGGAAACATACGGCGGTCTCCAACAGAAATTTTGAACTACGAGAACAACATCTACCACATTATGTCCTGGTCAATGGCCACAGGATAGCCCGGTCAATGGCACTTCCGCGACCATGTGCACAGGCATTTCCGAGCCGATGAGCGGCTTGTGAGGCTGGTGCCGCGTTTTCCGGCACCCAATCAGCTGCACCCGGAACGGCTGTCCTCCCATCTGGGGTGGCATTTCTCTTGCGTCGGTGCAGAGGCTCTCCAGGTCCGGCTTCCAGGCGGCTTTATTGTGACCTCGCGCCCGGCTGGGGTCAGAGGCTGTGGATGTCGATCACGGGCAGCTCGTCGGGCGACACCTGAACCGCTTCGCGGACGTCATGAGCCTGGACGAGCTCGCCCCAGTCGGTGGGCGGTCCGCGAGCCGGCGAGATTTCGCGTCGCAGCAGCCTCCGGTGCCGTGACCGTCGCCCCCATGCCCGCCGGTCGTGGCGTCGCACCGCTTGCCAACGTTACCAATCGCCAACGCCGTGACTGCCCGCCTGAGCTTGTGGTTCGGCGCGAATACTCCGTGATACCGATGACGGTGCTTCCGCGGCGGCGGGACGAGATCGGCGAGCCGGTCCAAGAACTCAAATGGCGACCGCTCGAATCTTAGGACAAAAGCAGAAGAACATATAGCCGGCGCAAAGCAGCCGCCCACTGACCGGGGGGCCGGATGCGGGTCACGGCCCCGGCCCGCGGATAGTTGGAATTCGGACGGGCGTATTGAGTCGCGTTGCATCCATGCCCTGGGCATCGGCATCCAGCACGAGCACCAGCGACCCAAGTGCGATGAAAGCAAACGCCTGCGATCGAGCGGGCGATCGAATCAATAGGTGCACCATAAAAGTACCTCCTCGTGTCTCGCGATTGGACAGCGCCATGTCGTTTAACAACGCCCTGTCATTTAATGCCCTGCCGGTCAAGGCTTCTTCATACCCGAGTAGGGATAGTTCGAGACGGTGTCCCAGACGATCTGCTGGACGATCTTCCGCTGCTCCTCGGTAATCGGCGCCAGATCATTGAACGCCTCCGGGAAGGTCTTGCCGCCACCAAACTTGAGGCTCGAACAATCGGGATTCAGCCCGATGGGCGAGACGCCGTACATCGTGGCGACGTTGCAGTAGGCGAA
>JBIKKQ010000256.1:0-3987 GCA_044360305.1 Pirellulales bacterium | reverse complement strand
GCCGCCGCCGGACGTGAAGCAACGGCCCGACGCCGCCGAGGCGGCGCGGGTGAGTGCCTGGATCCTCGCCCAACTCGACACGCCCCTGCCCGGACCGGTGGCGGCGTACGAGGTGCTCGACAGGCCGGTCGACGGCAACCGGCTGCCGCATGCGATCCTGTTCGGCGGCCCGCGCGGCCCGAGCGTGCCGCCGCCACCGCGGCTCTGGCGGCTCTCGCCGCAGGCGTACTCCACGTGGACGAACAACTTCCAAAACTCCAACATCGGCCAGCAGCCCTTCGGCCTCACCCAGGACACGGGCATCAAGGACTACGCGTCCCTCTACACGCCGGACGAGGGGGCGTCGGGCCTGCTGCTGGCGAACGCCGAGCAGATCGTCGAGTCCCAGACGAGGCCGCACGGCGTGGTCAACGTCAAGGAGAAGCCGGAGGCCGCGAAGAATTGCTGGCCGCAGCCCGCCAGGATCGCGACCTGCACGCCCGAGGAGCAGAAGCTGCTCGAGGACGGGCTGCGGGTCGTCGGCGGCGGCGGGTTCGCGCCGATCCTCCACCCGCAGGTGAACCCCACCCGGGCGGAGATCGAGACCGCGATCGCGCAGCAGTTCAAACTCGCCCTCGCCCGTGCCCCCGAGACGAGCGAGGTCGAGGGGCTGGTGAACCTCCACGAGACGGTGGTCGCCCGCGGCGACAAGCGCCTTGCCGGCAAGACGGTGCTGATGGCGCCGCTGCTCAGTCCGGACGCGATCCTGCGGTTCGAGATCGGGACCGGAGCGGAAGTGCGTCCCGGCGTCCGCATGCTCGCGCCGCGGGAGGTCGCGCAGGCCGTGAGCCTGGCACTCGGTCCGAAGCTCGAACCCGGCCTCGTGCAGGCCGCGGGCGGCGGCGGCCTGACGACGCGGGAGGACGTCGCGGCGCACGTGCGGCGGATTCTCGACAGCCCGACGATCGGCAAGCCCGGAGTGATCCAGTTCTTCCGCGAATACTTCGGCTATCACCGCGGTCCCGACGTGTTCAAGGACAACCCCCGGGGCGTGCAGCACTTCTACTGGACGGACGTGGCGGGCGGCTACGTGCAGCGGACCAACGCCCGCGTGATCGCCGCCCTGGGCGAGGACCGGCAGGTGCTGGAGCGGCTGCTGACGGGCGTGGAGGCCTACCGCGACGGGGGCGAATTGCATGCCCCGGCCATCAATGCGGCATTCGCCCTGACCGCGAGCCCGCTGTTCCGCACGCTGCCCCCCAACTCGCTCGTCGTCGAGCCGGGTCCGGTCGAGGGGCGGGTCGGCCTGTTGATGGATGCCTCGTGGCTGGCCGGCTGGTCCACCAACTTCCACACCGACCCCGTCCGCCGCGGCCGCTGGATCCGCGAGCAGTTGCTGGGCGGCCGCGTGCCCGACCTGCCGATCAACGCCAACGCGATGATCCCCGACGATCCCCACCGCACGCTGCGCGAGCGGCAGACGGTCACCCGCGACGCAAAGTGCTGGAAGTGCCACTACCTGATGGACGACCTCGGGCTGCCCTTCGAGGCCTACAGCCATTACGGCTGGGCCCAGGAAGGGGAGGAGGTGCTCGACCTCGAGGCCACCGAGAAGGCGAAGGGAAACAAGGTGTATCGCAACGTCCCGCTCGACACGACCGGCCTCGTCGCCCACTCGGGCGATCCGGAACTCGACGGGCCGGTGGCCGACGCCCCCGAGATGCTCCGTCGGCTCGCCCGCTCGGAGCGGGTCCGGCAGGTCTTCATCCGGCACGCGTTCCGCTTCTTCACGGGGCGGAACGAGACCCCGGGGGATGCGCCGAGCCTGCAGGAGGCCGACCGGGCCTACGTCGAGAGCGACGGCAGCTTCAAGGCCGTCGTCGTGTCGCTCCTGTCGTCGGAGGCGTTCCTCTGTCGCTCGGTCGGCACGGCCGCGGCCGGCGACGCCGGCAAAACCGCCCGCCGTTGAGGAGTGTTCGATGCCGGCTCCGGCCGCCGCCATGCACATGGCCGTTGCCCGCCGGCCCCCGGCTCGGAAAAGGAGATGGCACGATGCGACGCGCGATACCGTGGCTGGTCTGCGGCTGGCTGCTCACCGTCGGGTGTCTGGCGACGGTCGGAGCCGGGGCGGGAGCCGACCCGAGGACGATCACCGATCTCCCGGCCGAAGAAGCGAAGCGGCTGGCGGACGAACACCGCGGCAAACTGGCGCTCGACGCCCTGACGACGCTCTCTGACGACGCCGCGAAGGAACTGGCGAGGCGGGAGGGCTGGCTCGCCCTCAACGGGCTGCGGACGATCTCGGATGCGGCGGCGGCAGCCCTCGGCGAGCACAAGGGCTACCTGTTCCTCGACGGCCTGACATCGCTCTCCGACGCGGCCGCCGCGGCGCTCGCGAAGCATGGCGGCTACCTGTCGCTCGACGGCATGACGACGCTCGCCGACGCGGCCCAGGCCGCGATCCTGAAGACGGGGGGCGCCTCCGGTCACCTCTACACCCGCGGCGGCCTGTCGCTCCGCGGCCTGACCACGATCTCGCCCGCGGGGGCCCAAGCGCTGACGGAGCGGAAGGGAGCCGAGGCCCTGCTCCACGGGCTCACCTCGATGACGCCGGAAGCGGCGACGCTGCTGGCGAAGGGGGGAGCCTGGAGGGGAACTCTGTCGAAGATCGTGACTGTCCCCGACGATCTGGCGGCGCCGCTGGCCGCACTCGGAGGCCGCATCGAACTCCGCGGCCTGCGCGAGCTATCGCCGACGGCGGCGGCCGCCCTGGCCGGAACGTTGCAGGGCAGGCTGTCGAGCCTCGAATCGCTGACGCCGGACGCGGCCAAGGCGGTGCTCAAGGACCCCCGCCATGGCTGCTCGCTGGACGGGCTGAGGGAGATGTCCGTGGAACTGGCGACGGTGATCGCCGCGTTCCCCGGCCTGACCTCGCTCGATGGCTTGAAAACGCTGTCGCCCGACGTCGTGGAGGTGCTCGCCAAGCGCAAGGGCTCGCTGTCGCTCGACGGCATCGCCGAACTGTCGCCCGAGGCGCTGGGAAAACTCCTCGCCAACAAGAACAGCGCATGCCGCCTCGAGGGTCTGAAGACGCTGCCCGACGAGGCCGCCGGCCTGCTGATCGGCCATCCGCGGTGGAGCGGCAGACTGCCACGGCTCGCGGCGGCGTCGGAGACCGTCGCCGCCACCCTCGCGGCGAGCCGCGTCTGGAACGGCTCGCTCCCCGCCGTGAAGGCGCTCTCCGCCGCCGCCGCCACGCGTCTGGCAGAGCGGTCGGGCAACCTGTCGCTCGACGGACTCGAGTCGCTTCCCGACGACGTCGCCGCGGCGCTCGCCGCCCATCGCGGCGGCACGCTTTCGCTCGACGGGGTCAGGACGCTGTCCGACCGGGCCGCGGCGGCGCTCGCCGGGCATGCCGGCCGACTCTCGCTCGACGGCCTCGGCACGCTCTCCGCGACAGCCGCCGCGTCGCTGGCCGCGCACAAGGGAGACTGGGTCTGGCTGGACGGCGTCCGCTCACTGCCCCCCGAGGCGGCGCGGCCGCTGGCGGGGGCGACCGGCACGGTGTCGCTCACCGGACTGGAGCCCGGCCGGGAGGACGTGCTGGCGATCCTCCGGCCCGCCGGTCGGGTGATCCTGCCCGCGGGTTTCCGCCGCCTGCCCCCCGCCGCCGCCGCGCCGGCCGACGAGACATTCGTCCACGCGTTCCTCGGCAGGCACTGCGGCGAGTGCCATGGCGAAGACGCCGAAGAGATCAAGGGGAAGTTCGCGATCGACAACCCGTGGCCGTCGATGACGGGCATCGCCGGCCGGGTCGCGTACGCCTCGATCTTCGAGCGGCTACGGTCCGGCGACATGCCGCCGCCGGACGTGAAGCAACGACCCGACGCCGCCGAGGCGGCGCGGGTGAGTGCCTGGATCCTCGCCCAACTCGACACGCCCCTGCCCGGACCGGTGGCGGCGTACGAGGTGCTCGACAGGCCGGTCGACGGCAACCGGCTGCCGCAT
>JBIKKQ010000255.1:0-4022 GCA_044360305.1 Pirellulales bacterium | reverse complement strand
ATACTCTCGGCAGCCGGCGGATCGGCGGAAGATCGAGGAGCGTGAGGCGATCGTGCCTCAGCGACGAGACTTCTGCCGGCCGCCGGCGGGTTGGGCGGGTGGACTGGTGGGTTTGATGACTTTCGCGCCGTCGCAGCCGACACGATCCGCACGTCCGGCACGTTCGCCCCCCGGCAGCCGCCGGCCGGCCAATGGCGCGGCGGCCCGACCATCGGTCCGGTGCATACTTGTGCGGGTCGCCGGCCACGGTTCGCCGGGCGTGCAGCGGCCGCGTGCCCGGTGAATCGCCATGCAGAATTTTCTCGCTCGCTGTGCCGTGCTCGCCATCATCGGCGCCGGCTTCACCGCCACCGGGGACGTGGCCCACGTCCTCGACCGGGGGCGGCGGCTGATCGAGGCGGACGACGTGCCCGCCCGTCCCGACGCCGAGCCGTCGGCCGCCGACGTCGCCGGTTCGACACCGCCGACCCCCACGCCGCCCATCCAACGGCCTCTGCCCACGCCGCCCGCGGCCCCTCCAGCGGCCGCCCCGGTGCCGGCGGCTCCGACCCCGACGACGCTCCCCGCCACGGGCCAATCTGCCGCCGCCACGCCCGCCGAAGACGGCCGACAGCCGTTCGACCATCGGCCGCCGGCCAACGGGCCGGAACGGATCGAGGTGGCTGCCCTCCGGGCCGGCGACCGTCTGACCATCTGGCTGCGGCCGACAGCCACCGGCGCCCCGCTGCGGCTCATGTGCGACGTCATCGACCCCGCGGCCGGCGAGGTCCTCGTGACAGGTGGGCCGACCGGAGCATCCGTTCGCGGCGTGCTCCGTTCGGCCACCGGCGGACCGGCGGCGTCTCTCGTCCGCGGCGCCACCATCCAAGTGCAACGACTAGGCCCTGGGGGCGGGCCGGCCATGACGCCGCTGGCCAGCGGCGCGATCGCGGCGCTGGCGACGGGCGGCTGAGCCCGTTCGGCCCGACCGGTCAGGCGTCCTCGTGCGCGGCCTCGGCCGCCTCGCGCTCGCGAGACCAGCCGACCCGCTTCATCGACAGCCCGATCTTCCGCTCGTCGATGTCCACGCGGAGGATCTTGACCTCGATCTGGTCGCCGACCTTCATGACCTCCTCGGCGTTCTCCACCTTGTCGTCGGAGATCTCCGAGATGTGGAGCAGGCCCTCCAGCCCGTCCTCCAGACCGACGAACACGCCGAAGTTGGTGATCTTGGTCACCGTCCCCCGGACCACGTCGCCGGGCTTGTAGCGGCCAGGAATGTCGGTTGTCCACGGGTCGTCGGCCATCTGCTTGAGGCCGAGGGCGATCCGGCGGCGCTGCTGATCCACCGACAGCACCTTGCACTCGACCTCCTGCCCCTTCTCCAGCATCTCGCTGGGATGGGTGACCTTGCGGGTCCAGGACATGTCGGTGACGTGAAGGAGGCCGTCGATGCCGTCGTCGATCTCGACGAAGGCACCGTAGTTGGTCAGGTTTCGCACCACGCCCTTGACGAGGGCTCCCGGTGGGTAGTCGGCGGCCACCTTCTCCCAGGGATTCTGCTGGGTCTGCTTCATGCCCAGCGAGATCTCCTGCTTCTCCTTGTTGATCGCCAGCACCACCACCTCGACCTCGTCCCCCGGCTTGACGAGCTCGCTGGGGTGGCTGACCCGCTTGGTCCAGCTCATCTCGCTGATGTGGACCAGCCCCTCGACTCCGTCCTCGAGCTTCACGAAGGCGCCGTAGCTCATCACGTTGACGACCGTGCCCGTGCAGACCGTGCCCACCGGGTACTTGTCGGCGACCTTGGCCCACGGGCTCGCCGTCCGCTGCTTCATGCCGAGGGCGATCTTCTCCCGATCCCGGTCGATGTGCAGCACCTGGACCTCGATCTCCTGGTCGATCTGCACCATCTCGCTCGGGTGGCCGATCCGCGCCCAGCTCATGTCGGTGATGTGGAGCAGGCCGTCGATGCCGCCGAGATCGACGAAGGCGCCGAAGTCGGCGATGTTCTTCACGATGCCGCGCCGAATCTGGCCAGACTCCAGCGTCTCCATGAGCTGTTTCTTGCGCTCGGCCCGCTCCTGCTCGATGAGCGCCCGCCGGGAGACGACGATGTTGCGCCGTGCCTCGTCGATCTTGAGCACGAGGCACTGGATGCAGCGGCCGCAGTAGTCGCCGATGTCGGCCGGCCGACGGATATCCACCTGGCTGGCGGGCAGGAAGACGTTGACGCCGGAAATGTCCACCAGCAACCCGCCCTTGATCTTCCGGGTGACGAAGCCGGTCACCACGTCGTTCTCGTGGACGCTCTCCATGACGCGGAGCCAGTCCTCGATCCGGCGGGCCTTCCGCTTGGAGAGCGTGATCAGCCCGCGCTGCTCCTCGAGGCTGCCGTCCTCGAATTCCTCGAGCAGCACCTTGACGACGTCACCGATCTGCGGCGGCGGCTCCGACTCATCCCATTCGTTGCGCGGGATGTGCCCCTCGCTCTTGTAGCCGACGTCCACGAGCACGAACTCGTCGTCCACGCGGAGCACCCGCCCCTCGAGCACCGCGTTCACCGCCAGCGTGGCCGCCCCCACCGAGTAGCCGTCTTCGGCCTGCCCGGCCATCGCCTGCTCGACCTCCTGTTCGAGTTCGTCGCCAAATTCAAGTTCACGAATGAGGTTGCGGTTGACCATGCTGTGTGGGTGCGGGGAGGGCGGTTGGGGGGTTCGGTGAAGGGTTTGCGGGCCACGAATCGGAAGCCGAGAAGTGTAACAGCCGGTAGACTGACGAACAATCGAACCATTTCTCCCCGCCTTCCCCGGCTCCCGGGCCGGCCCCCCCGGGCCCGGCTTCGGCCGGCCGGCCCCGGCGGCCGATGCCTCCGCAGGATGCATCGTGGAGGTTGCCGATGAGCCGTCCGTGGCTCCTGTTCATGGCCGTCTGCCTGTGCCTCGGGCCGGGGCGGGTTCACGGCCAGTTTCTCGACGCGGCGGCCGCCCCGGGCGGCCCCGGGCTGGGCGAGTTCACCCCGCAGCGTTACCGGGTCGGCGTCGTGGTGACGGCCGAGGGGGGGCCGTGCGCCGGCATCTACGCGACGCTCCCGGTGCCCGACGACTGGCCGGAGCAGCGGGTCAAGATCGTCGAGGAGAAGGTCTCCCCTGAGGTGAAATCGCTCCGCTACCGGACGCTGGCCGGGGGCGTGAAGCAGATGGTCGTGGAGATTCCCGACCTGCCAGCGGGCCGGCAGGCCCAGGCGATCGTGACGTTCGCCATCGACCGGGCGCCGATCAACGCCGCTCCCGCCACGGACGGACTGCGGATTCCCACCAAGCCCGACAAGACCCTCAAGGCGTTTCTCGGCCCCAGCCCGTACATCGAGACCCGGCACCCGAAGATCGTCGCCCTCGCGAAGGAGGCGGGCAAGGATCTCGACGGCTGGCGGAAGGTGGAGGCGATCTACGACGCGATCCGGGAGAAGGTCGAGTATCGCAACGGCGACCTCAAGGGCGCCGCGCGGGCCCTGGCGGACGGCTGGGGGGACTGCGAGGAACTCACCTGTCTGTTCATCGCCGCTGCCCGAGCGGAGGGTATCCCGGCCCGCACCGTCTGGGTCGAGGGGCACTGCTACCCCGAGTTCCATCTCGTGGACGACGCGGGCAACGGCTGGTGGTTTCCCTGCCAGGCAGCCGGCACGCGGGCCTTCGGGTCCATGCCCGACCGACTGCCGATCCTGCAGAAGGGGGACAACTTCCGCGACCCCGACCGGCCCGGCAAGCCGCTCCGCTACGTATCGGAGTTTCTCAAGGGGGCGATGACCCAGGGGAGCGGCGCGCCGAACGTCACCTGGATCCGCGAGGGTGGCTGACTGGCTCATTGTCGCGCCGTCTTTCGCGCCGTCGCAGCCGACAAAGCGTCTGCTCCGGCTTACGGTCGCCGGGCGGAGCCCGGCTCCACGCAATGCGATGCTTGCACCTGCATGTCGCGCTGATTGTCGCGCCGTCGCAGCCGACAAAGCGTCTGCTCCGGCTTACGGTCGCCGGGCATTGCCCGGC
>JBIKKQ010000088.1:0-14395 GCA_044360305.1 Pirellulales bacterium | reverse complement strand
GGTACCGTTATCGCGACAAGCCCCTAGCGGAATAGCGACCACAACTTCGCCGCCCTTCTCGCTAGCGATTACCACCTTGTACAGAATCGCCAAGGGGGATGCGAGCGAGTTCGGCCGTGGCACGACCGCGCCTATTGCCTCCGGCGGAGGAAGCACGACACGCCACTCGTGAGGAACCGGAGCGGCAGCAATTGGAGCGATGCCCCATGGCCCCGCGACTGCACCTCCTGGCGTAACCTGCGGCGGATGCTGGGGAACAACATATGGAATGGGCGGGGGCTGAGCTGGCCGCGATTCGATCGCTGCAAGACGCCTTTCCACTGCAAGCAGACGGTCCGCAATGCTGTCGCCGCGGGCCGGTGAGCCGGAGGCCTTCTCTTCAGCGTTACCGCACGGGGACACGCAAAGGACCGCAAAACAAACCATCAGTAGTCGACGCATGTTGTGACTCCTTTCACTTGCTGCAGTTTGTGGCCGAACGCGAGCAATCAGCGGCTCGCGACCTTGGACGATCCATACCGCCCGATTTTATCGCGAGTCCGCTGCATTGCCTTGTTCTCCGATTGGGCGCAGCTTCCTCGCATAATGAAAACTTCCAACAAGAAAACAGGAAACGAATACGCCGTATATGGTTGCCGCCTGCGCGAGCATAGCGGCTGTGGCACCATATTTTTGCAGGGCTATCGCCAAACCTGCCACGATCGGAATGCTCACGACAACGCCCGCCATCCATAGCATCGGTTTCTGCATCTCACCGTAGCTCACCAGCCAGTACCGGTGGAAGTACCACAGGGCCAGCTTCCCTCCGGCCCACGCAATCACGACGCATTGCATGAGTTGAGTTAATCGGATGACAAACCAAAAGACCACACGCGGCGGGCCATCCGGATAGAGCACAACAAACGGTGCAACAACAAGGAGTGTCGGAACACACGCAGCGAGGTTCCCGAACAAGAAGACTGCGCAGTTCCAGTTGAGGGCAGCACGCCAAGGGCCCAATCGTTGACGTGTGATGACCATGACTGCTTTTCCGGAGAACACTCGCGATCAGCGGCTCGCGCCCTTGGACGAACCACACCGACCGAATTTATCGCGAGTCCGCTGCATCGCTTCGTTCGGCTCTCCTGGCGATCACTCGCCGTGATGAAACATAGCCTCTTCAAGCCAACCCGATTTAGCAATCTTGATGGAGCATCCGGCAGTCGCAGGTTTTATGTCGGGCTCACGGCAACTAACGGTCCATCCTCCGGCTTCTTCCCGCTTAGAAGATATTTTGAGTTGCACCGGCTCGGGGAACCAAATACGTCGAGCCACTTCCATCGCAATAGTTTTCGCGTCTTCTTCAGAGAAGTCACCGTCTTTCTTCAGTTCCTCGGTTATTTCGTGAATGGCGCGGAGTTTAGGGGCTCCACACGCCGGAGCGATATTCTGGCGGCTCAGCCACGCGAGAATCGCACCCGTGACAATCAAGACAAAACTAATTCCAAACGGACGCAACTTCATCTTGCAACTCCTTACTGCTGCCGAACGCCGCCGATCAGCGGCTCGCGACCTTGGATTATCAACACCGCCCGATTTTATCGCGAGTCCGCTGCATCGGCTTGTTCGGCCTACCAATTTGAACTCACTCTAGTCTCTTGGGTGTGTCCACACATTTCGCAGCGGTACCTGTAGGGCCGAATCCCTTCTTGGGCCGCCGCCCCGCCACACTTGGGACACCGGGCTCGAATGCCGCGAAGCAACAACCGCATGCCAAACACCCCGACTACGCTGGCCGCGCTCATTACACATAGGTCCAACCAGCTCATCCACCCCGACCGAAACTCCGCAGGCGTTACAGTGGTCAACTTCCACACGAGAAGAGGGCCAACAACAAATCCGAAGATCTGGCCGACGAACATCAATGGCAGATGTAAACCGATTCGCATTTGTGGCCGAACAATTATTAGGCGGAATCCTGGCCGCCCGAAAACTGGGTTGGTGGCCGGATAACGGGACTTGGATTCCGGATAATCGGGGTGGGATTCCGTCTAAATCGGGCAGGATCGACTGGCGGGCGACAGGAGAATAACCAAGTATTTCCCGGTTAGTCAAGGGTTTTTGTGTCGAGAATCCATTCGCCGGAAAACCGAGGAATCGGATTTAGGCTGCCATTCGTACGGCGATTCGGGCGGACACGAACGAAACGCTTTCCGGAATGCCGCGGTTTGGGCGTGCCCCCCGACTCATTGACAGGACAGGTACAAATGTTCATTATTGGTGTTTGGCGCGACCCTCGAGCGTGACCGCATCTCGGGAGTCGCGGTCGCGGCGGACCTCGCAGGCCGGGCGCATGCGGAGCCGACGAAGCCGTTGTTACCGTGGGCCGGTGCGCGGCGTCTCCGGCACTCGGCGGCTTTCCTGGTCGAGAGCGGCGCACGCGAACGCCAACGCCTCGGCCGCGGCCCGGCCATGCGAAGCCGGATCGTGTCCACCCGCCCAGGAGTCGAGCTGGGCCACATGCGGGATGCCCAGTGCCACGAGCTTGCCGTGAAGGCGGGCGGCGCCGTCGTGCCAGTGGGCGTCGTCCGGGCCGCTGGCGAAAAACTGCTGCCGCGGCCAGTTCAGCGGATGCACGTGGAGGATCGCCGTGTCCTGCCGGGCCCGCTCCACGTCGCCGTACACCTCCCACAGGGTGTCGAACAACTCGCCGTCCGGACGGTCGGCAGCCTCGCGCATCCCGAGATGAAAGTCGATCGCCGGCGCGATCGCCGCCACCACGGGAAACAAGGTCGGATGACGATAGGCGATCTGCAGCGCCCCCTGGCCCCCCATGCCCGTCCCAATGAGGGCGATGCCGGGAGGGTGGACGCCGAATCGGCGGGCGACCTCGGCACGCACCGCATCGACGATGAACCGCTGTGGCGTGATGACGGGATCGAATCCGGGCACGATCTGGTCGAGCCACCAGCAGCGGCCCGTGCGCGGGGCGATGGTGGGCAGTCGGGCCGCTTCCAGCAGCCCGCACAGGCCGGGCGTCTCGCGCAACCCGCGGCCGTGCAGGTCGTGGAGATAGATCAGCGCCCGGCCGGCGGCCGGCTCCGGCGGCGCGAAGATCTCGCAGGCCTGGCCGGCGACGGTGATCGTGGACCAGTGCTGTTGGCTGGAGGAGTCGCTCACACCCACAGTCTAGACCGCCTCCGGTCGTGGTGGATCGTTGGATCGGGCGGCCGCAGCCGCCCCGCACCCCGCCGCGTTCTTCCGCCATAAGCCTGCCCGGGCGTCGGACCGGTTCCGGCTTCGGCGGTGGCAACGCACGCTCCGGCTGTTAGTCTGGCGGTCGTTTCCGTCAATCCGGACCGTCACCGATGCATGTCCTGCTCAGCGCCGCGGATCTCGCCGCCGGCATCGACCGGCTGTCGGCCGCGGTGCGCGAGTCCGTCGAGGGGCGGCCGCTGACGATCGTCGGCGTGCTCACCGGCAGCATCGTAGTCGTCTCCGACCTGATCCGCCGGCTGGAGGGGCCGATCCGGCTGGGCATGGTCTGGGCGAGCAGCTACCGGGGCACGGCCACGAGGCCGGGCCGGCTGGAGATGCGGCTCGACCAACTCCCCGACCTTTCCGGCCAGGACGTGCTGGTGGTGGACGACATCTTCGACAGCGGCCGAACCCTGGAGGCCCTGTTGGCGGAACTTCGCGGCCGGGGGGCGGCCCGGGTTCGGTCGCTGGTGCTGCTCCGCAAGCAGGGCCGGTCCGAGGTGACGATCACGCCGGATTTCGTCGGTTTCGAGATTCCCGACCTGTTCGTCGTCGGGTATGGTCTCGACTTCGACGGGGGCTGGCGACACCTCCCGCACATCGCCGTCCTCGATCCCCAGGACATCGCCGCCATCCGCGCCGGCAGACCACCGCACGATGCCGCCAACGTTTCCACGCCCGGTGCTTCTGGTCTGCCGCGGCCTTGATCCGATCGGCAGCGGCCGACAGATCGAACTCGTGGCCGCCGGCCTGGCCGCCGCCGGGGCCGACGTCCACGTCGCCGTCACGACCCGCGGCGGCAGCCTGCCGGACAGGCTGGCCGCGACCGGGATCGTCGTCCACCGGATCGGCACGCGGCCCGTGACCGACGCGGCGGCCGTCGTGGAACTGGTGCGGCTCGCCCGCCGGCTGCGGCCGCGACCGGTGATCGCCTGGGGAGGGAAACACCTGCCCGCCGCGGCCGCGCTGAAGATCGCCGCCCCGGCCTCGACCCCGGTCGTGCACTTCGCGAAGCCGCTCCGCGGCGCCGCGACGCGGGCGCTGGCCTCGATGCTCGACGGGCTGATCGCCACCACGCCTGCGGTGGCGTCGTCGCTGACCCGGCGTCGCGGCCGCGAGCCGCGGGTGACCTGCATTCCGCCGGCCGCCAGCGCCGCAGACCCTGGCGGCCTCGACCGCAAGGCCATCGCCGCCAGCCTCGGCCTCGACCCTGCGCGGCACTGGACGCTGGCCGTGGCGCCGCTCGTGGCCGCGAGCCGGCTGGAACGGCTCTTCTGGGCGATCGATCAGCTCCGCGTGGTGAACCGCGACGTCGAGCACGTCCTCGTGGGCTCGGGACCGCTCCGCCGCCAACTGGAGCGGCGAGCGCGGGCTCAGGAGATCGCGGATCGGCTCGTCGTGCTCCCGCACTGCGACCTGCTGCCCGATCTGCTGCGGCATGTCCGGCTGGTATGGCAGTCGGGAACGGTGGCGTTCGGCGGGGCCGTCGCCGACGCCCTCGGCGCCGGTGTGCCGGCCGTCGCCGTCGCCGACGACGCCTGCCGGCAGCTTATCGACGACGGCGTGACCGGCCGGCTCGTGCCCGTGGTGCCGGAGAGCGAATTACCCCGCCGGGCCTACGAGATCATCGAGGACGACGCGTTGGCAGCCCGGTTCGTCGCCGCGGCCCGGGACCGGGCCACGACGCTGTTTCCGGCTTCGGCGATGGTCACCGCCCACGTCGCCGCGTGCGCCCGTTTCGCCTGACCAGCGGCCGGGGCCGTTGCCTGATCAGCGGCCGGGCTGCGGTTCGGGCAGCAGTTCGACCGCATCGAGCGACGGGATCGACACGTTGCCCCGCGACAGCAGGATGGTGAGCGTCTCCGCCGTCGCCGCCTTGAGGTTGGGAATCGACACCGCACCCGGGCCATCGGCGAGCGCGCCCGCCACGGCCGCGGCTTCGAACGTGTCGAGTCGTTGCACGTTGGGCAGCGTCAGCAGCGGCGTCTTGCCGGCCAGCAGCCCGGCGACCTCCGCCGAATCGAGCTGCGAGGTCTGGGTGAGCTGGTAGAGGTCGATGTCGCCCGCATGGCGGAGCAGGGCCGCGGCCGCACCCGGCTCGAGCATCATCAGGCCGGAAAGCACCAACGTGCCCTGATGGATGGAGAGCGCCTCGGCGGCGCCGTAGGTCAGCGTCATCAGTCCGGGCAGGCAGAGGACGCCACGGTGAAGCGACAGCGCGGACGCAACGTCGGCGGCGAGGGCGCCGACGCCCGGCAGCGACAGCGTGCCCTGGTGTTCGGCGAGTGCCAGGGCGACCTCGGGCGGCAGATGGGACCGGCCCGTCAACGTAAGGGTCGAACGATGGCCGGCGAGGCTGGCCGCGATCTCCGGCGTCAGCAAGAAGGGCCCGTCGAGCGTGACTGGCCCGGCATGCTGGGCGAGCGCGGCTGCGGCATCGACCGGCAGCTCGGCGAGCTGCGGCAGGATCAGTTCCCCTTCGTGGGCAGCGAGCGCCGCGGCGACGTCGGCGGAAAGGGAGGTCAGGCCGGCGAGCGACAGGCTCTTGCCCCGGTGCCGTGCCAGGGCCCTGGCGGCATCGACCGAAACCTGCGTCAGCCCCGGAAACGACAGGTGCCGGCCCTGTCTGGCGATGGCCGCGGCGGCCTCCGGCGAGAGTTCCGACAGGCTGGATAGGCAGAGGTGACCGGAATGCCTGGCGAGCCCCGCCGCCACGTCGGCATCGAGAGTCGCGAGACCTCCCAGGTCGAGGTGCCCTTTGTGCTTCGCGAACGCCGCGGCGGTCTCCGGCGTGATCGCGGACACGGCGGGCAGGTCCAGGTCACCCGTCCGTAGTGCCAGGGCGCGGGCCGTGTCAGGTGTCAGCGATTCGACCGCAGGCAGCGAGAGTCGGTAGCACTCGCGCGGCCGGGCGAGCGCTTCCGCGACCTCGGGTGTGAGCGCGGCCAGGTTGGGCAGCAGGATCTCCCACGACTTTTGGCGGTGCACCAGGTCGTGGACGATCGTCTTCGCTTCCGCGACGGTGAGATCCGCTGCGAGGATCGCGTTGGCGGGTGAAGCGGACGCCTCCTCGGAGGCCCGAGCCCGTGACGGGCCGGCGATGACGACGGCGAGCACCACGAGGAACGGTCCGCCGAATCGCGCAACCATGAGTACAACCCGCGAGGTTTCGAGGTGCGAAACTATACCATGGTTCCGGGGGGCGCACCAAACCGGGCCGGGAGGCGATCAAGGTGCCCCGCAGGCGAGCGGGAAACCGCAGAATATTCAGCCGAACTGGATTCAGCCGAACTGGATTCAACCGAACCGGGCGGCGAGAGTGCGACCCGCGGGCGTGGCACGGACATGCCCGTCCTCCGCCACCAGCACGCCGGCTTTGAAGACTTTTGCCGGCAGGGAAAACATCCGCGACAGATCGGGATCGGGCCGGTAGAGGACGATGTCGGCGTCCGCGCCGGGGCCGAGGTGCCCCTTGTGCTTCAGTCCGGCGATCCGGGCGGGGGCGGCCCGCGTCACGATGCACAGCTCCTGAAGGCTGTATTCGCGCGACAGGGCGGCGAGCGGGCTGCGGCTCCTGACCTGCGGATGGACGCGGTCCAGCGCCTCGCGGCGGAACGCCGCGTCGCCGAGCAGCCGCATGAGGTGCGGATAGGCGGTGAAGTGGGCGCCGTTGGGATGATCCGTGGACAGGGCCACCCGCCAGGGATCGGTCGCGGTCAGGAACCATTCGAGGCCGATGGCCCATTGCCAGGCATGGACGAGGCTCTTCTCCCGGTAGGCGATCGGGAGGACGCCGCAACCTCCTTCGAGGTGCAGGTCGTGGGCCATCCACGGCACGCCGGTGGTATGCGCGAGATGCTCGGCGGCGGCGGCGTCGCCGGTCATCGCCACGGTCTCGCCGAACAGGATCTGGCCGACGTCGAGCGTGAGCGAGTCGTGGGCGTTGAAGAACTCGACCACGGGCGCCACGCCGGAACCGAACGAGCCCTCGTCGAGATCCCCGCCGGCATAGCTGTGAAACTGGACGTGGGCGAGGTGCGCGCCGCGTCCGGCCAGCGTCCGCATCGTCTCCAGCAGCGTCCGCCAGTTGCCGGGCAGGCCGAGGTTCGCCGTGTGGACGTGGAGCGGATGCGGCAGCCCGACGGCCGCCACCGCGTCGGCGAGCCGCTCGAGGAGCAATCGCGGGGTGACGGCCGGACGGTCGGGCAGCGGGGTGTCGAGGTCGTGGTGATCGCCGCGCCGGCCATGCTTCCAGAAGGCCGCGCCCCCCGGGTTGGCGACCTTCACGGCCCAGCCGGCCCCGGCCTCGATCGCGGCCCCGACCAGCCGGGCCGTCTCCCGGGCGTCGTGTCGCGCCAGGCTGTCGAGTACCGGCTCGTCGTCGCCGGCCAGCAGGTAGATCCCCTTGTCGACGATCGGCAGGTCGGCGAGTTCGAGATGAGCGATCGGTGCCGCCGCGGTGGCGATCGCGGCGTCGAACACGGTCGTGTAGCCGAGCGCGGCGTACAGGCCGCCCGTGGCGTGGATCGTCGGCACCGCGGCCGCCGGCCGGCGCTGGCGGGCAAGCTGGGGCGCGATCCGCCGGCCGGCGTTCACCTTCGGACCAGCCACGTGGCTGTGGAGATCGACGCCCCCCGGCATGACCACGAGGCCGGACGCGTCGATCCGCGCGTAGCCGGCCGGGTTCGCCGGTGGAGTGACGATGGTTCCACCATCGACCCAGATGTCGGCGACGACGCCGTCGCGACCGTGCGCCGGATCGTGCACCCGGCCGCCGACGATGACGAACCGGTCGGCCGCCGGCTCGCGGTGGGCTTCGGGCGCGGCGGTCATCGGCCCCCTCCCGCCGCGCCGCCGGCGACGATCCGCTCACGGAGCAGCGTCAGCACCGCGGCCATTGAGTCTGAGCCCGCGTCCACCGGACCGAGCACGACCCGCCGGCCGTCCCCGCGAAGCATGCTGCCGCCGGGATTTACGAGCAGGTTCGCGCAGGGTATCCACACGTCGGCCGGTGCGGCCGGCCGGGGCGGCGATCGCAGCGCGGCCGCCGCGGCGACGCGGATGACGGACAGCCCGGCGCGGGCCGCGATCGCGGCCTCGACCGTGGCCGACAGCCTGCCGACCGCGATCACGCAGTCGATTTCGCCGCGGTCGATGAGGCGGCGGGCATCCGCCTCGGCCGGCAGAAACTCGCCGCCGTGGCGGTCGGCGCGGCCGATGGCGCCGCCGGCCCCGTACCGCCAGGTGCAGATCGCGATAACGCCGGCGGCATTGGCGCCGGCGCCATGAACGCCCGCGCCGAGCGGCACTGCGAACGCCGGTCGGACGTGGGCGATCTCGCGCACCAGGCCGGCCAATGCCCAGGGTTCGACGCCGATCGGATCGTCGCCGGGCCCCGTGATCAGCGCCACGCATCCGGACGCCGCAATCGTGGCGGCGATCAAGGCGACCGCTTCTTCGATGCCGGCGGACGCCGGCGCGGGTTGCGCCGCGCCGATGGCGGACCGACGCAGCCGAGCATGGAGCAGGCGGGCGGCATCGACCGCTGCGGATGCGGGGAGCGGGACGTGGACGTGGGTCGGCCCGGGGGGGAGCACGGCCGCCGGGCCGACCGCGCTCGTGCGTCGGCCGCCGGCGCCGGCGGGGGCGGGCGCCACGAAGCGTTCGAGGAACCGGGGATGCGTCGCTGATGGATCGTGGAACCAGAAGACGACGAGGTCGGCCCGGTCGCGGAGTTCCTCCCAGTCGGCCGTCACCTCGCCCACCCGGGCGATCGTCGGGCCGGCGACCCGGCTGGTCTCCGGAGCATCGGCGTCGATCGCCGCGGCGAGTGTCTCGGCCAGGTCGCAGGCCGCCACGATCGCCTCGTTCGTCGCGTCGGCCAAGCCGGTGACCAGCACGCGGCGGGCGGCGATCGCCAGTTCGGCCGCCCGGTCGAGGGGCCGCTTCAGGCCGTCGGCGGGCCGGGAACCGCCGGCTGCCGCGGCGAACGCTGCCACGCCCGTGTCGCAGGCATTCGCCGGGCCACGATCGGCGGCGTCGAGACCGATGTCGTCGCAGAGCAGCGGGCAGGCGGTGCAGACGCGGCCCGTCGCGATCCCCACCGTGCCGGCGGAGCGGTGTCCGGTCACGGCTTCGGCAACACCCAGATGTTTCGGAACCGTACCGGATCGTTGTGGTTCTGCAGGTGGAGCCGGCCGGTCGGCTGTTCCTCGCGGGTCTGATGGCCGGCGGTCATCTTGGGGAATTCCCGGTCGTCGTGGATCACCACGCCGTTGTGTCGCACGGTCATGCGCGCGTTGGCCACCTTCTTGCCGTCGGTGAACCGTGGAGCCTTGAAATCGATGTCGTAGGTCTGCCAGCGCAGGGGCGGCAGGCACATGTTGACCGCCGGCGGCGCGATGCCGTAGAAGCCGCCGCACTCGTTGTCGCGGCCTTCGAGGCCGAAGCTGTCGAGGATCTGGAGTTCGTAGCCACCGTTGACGTAGGCGCCGCTGTTGCCGCGTCCCTGGCCGCGGTTCTTCGGCGCGTACGGCAGGAGGAATTCAATGTGCCAGGCCGCGTCTCCGAACGCCTGTTTCACCGTCGCGCCCTCCATCAGGAGTCCATCCTCGGTGAGTCGCGCCCCTTCGATGGTGTCGGCCTCGACGACCGGCCCGGGGCCGTCGCAGAGCACCACGGCGCCTGCCGGCGGCTTCTGGCCGAGCGTGGGGCTCGTCCGGTCAACCCGGGGAAACCTTCCCTTCACCATGCCATCCGCTGCCAGGGCCACGACCTCGCCCGGGCGGATCTCTCCCTGGCGGGCGACGCCGCCCCAATCGAACCCCTCGAGTTTCACCCGCGCCTCGGGGCCCGTCCCCATGCGCATGCCGGAGCCCTTGGCCTTCTTCGGGGGCATCCAGCCGTCCCCGGGCAGTCCGCCCGGGTAGGCGACTGCGGCGAACGTGCCGTCACCCTGGGCGATCACCTGGATGCCGATCCGTTCTTTCCGGCCCTCGATCTCCATCTCGCCCGCATACTCCCCCTGGAAGGCGAAGTCCTCGTCGGTGGCGGCCTTGTCGGCGCTGGCGGGGGCCGCAGCCTGCGTCGGCAGGCCCGTCGTCAGACCGGCTGCGACCAGAAGCAGGCGGACGATCAGGCGAAGACACCGTTCGTTCGGAAAAGGCATGGTCGTGCACTCGCTGACACGGGGGGATGATATTCGAGACCGCGTCAGGAGTATCGCTTGCCTGCGGAAGGTGGGCAACCGGCCGCACGGGCGTCGGCTCAGGCCCGGGATGCTTCCGGCCGGGCGAACACGAGGCGGCCGGCCGTCGTCTGCAGCGTGCTCGTGACGCTGACCCGAACCGTGCGGCCGATCTGGTCGCGGCCGTTCTGCACCACGACCATCGTGCCATCGTCGAGATACCCGACTCCCTGGTCGGGCTCCTCCCCCTGCTTCACGAGCCGGACCGCGAGGGCGTCGCCGGGCACGAACGTCGGCTTGAGTGACAGGGCGACGTCGTTGACGTTGATCGCGGTCACGTCCCGGAGCCCGGCAACCTTGACCACGCTGGCGTCGGCGGTGAGCACCCGGCCGCCGAGGCGGCGGGCCAGCGACACGACCCGCGAATCGGCGGCCATGGAGGCGTCGTCCTCCTCCCCGGGCGGAATGACGTCGATGTCGATCCGCCGGTTCGCCCGCATCCGCGACAGCACCTCGAGGCCGCGCCGGCCCCTGGTCCGCGGCGTCCGCTCGGCCGACTCAGCCGTCGCCTGGAGCTCGTCGAGCACGAACGACGGCACGACGAACCGGCTCTCGAACAGTCCCGTCTCGGCGAGGTCGGCGATCCGGCCGTCGACGATCGCCGCGGCGTCGAGGACGTTGGGCCGCAGCCCGCGGACGTCACGGGCGAACTCGACGTAGGGGATCAGGAACCGGAAATCGTCCCGCGTCTGCAGCAGAAGGCTCGTGCAGATGTAGCACAGCACGGCACCGAGGATCACCGGCAGCCACATCCACACCGGCCCGTCGCGGTCGGGGGGCAGGATCGGCGACAGGGCGAGCATCGAGACGTAGGTCAGGAGCACGCCGACGAGCAGGCCGAAGTACACGGCCGTGATCGTGGTCAGGTCCTTGCGCTTGATCCCGGCATCGATCGCCATGACGACCAGCGGCAGGGCGATCATCGCCGCGAGCACGCCCCACGGCAGCCACTGGGGCGCGTGCCGCATGGCGTCGGAACCGAAGATCAGCACGGCGATCCCGATCGAGACCATCACGAACAGGGCGCGCAGGACGAGGATGGCCATGGAGCGGACTTCTGGTTTCCGGCGACGAGGCGACGTGACGGGAGGGCTCGCCATCATACCACGCCTATCGAGGGGGCGGCCGGCGCGGGAACGCGGTCAGCCCCGGCCGAGCCGGCGGTCGTGGTCGTGCTCGAGGAACCGGTCGGTCATCCCTGCGAGGTAGTCGCCCACGCTGCGCGGCACGCCGAACTCGGCCGTCCGCAGCCGAAAGCCGCCCGGCATCTCGTCTGGGTGTTCGCAGTACCAGTGGAACAGGGCGCCGAGCCGCTGCTGGGCCGGCACGCGGACCGCGAGCACCCGCGGGCTGCGGTAGACACGTGCGAAGAGGAATTTCTCCAGTTCCCGCTTGCCGGCCGCGACCGCGGGGTCGTGGGCCACGAGCCGGTGGCCGGGGCGGCCGTCGTCGCCGTGGAAGGCCCGGCGCACGGCCGCGACCGAGTCGATGCCGCGCGACTCGAGGGCCGCCCGCGTGCGGCCGATCAGTTCCACCACTTGGATGTCCACCAGTTCGTGGAGGACGGCATGTCGGAGTTCCGCGCCCGCCAGCGGGCCGTGCCGGGCGGCCACCCGGGCGGCGGCGTCGGCGACGATCGGAAGTTCGAGGAGCTCCTCCATGCGCACCAGTCCGAGCTCGACGGCGTCGTCGGCGTCGTGCGTGTCGTAGGCGATCGAGTCGGCGGCATCGACGACCTGCGTCTCGAGGAGCGGCGCTGGGGCCGAGCCGTCGCGGAGCCTGCTGGCCTGGGCCTCGAGCACCTCGCGGGACAGGTTGAGGCCGGGAAACTCCGGGTACCGGCACTCGAGGAACTCCATGATCCGCAGCGCTTGGGCGTTGTGGTTGAATCCGCCATGGTCACGGAGCAACTCGGCGAGCGTGTCCTCCCCCGCGTGGCCGAGGGGGGGATGGCCGATGTCGTGCGCCAGGGCGAGCGTCTCCACGAGGTCCTCGTTGAGCCCCAGCGCCCGGGCCAGCGTCCGGGCGATGCTCGTCACCTCCAGCGTGTGCGTCAGCCGGCTGCGGTGATAGTCGCCGTGGTAGCCGGTGAAGACCTGCGTCTTATGGGCCAGCCGGCGGAAGGCAGCGGAATGGACGATCCGGTCGCGGTCACGCTGGTAGGGACTGCGGACCGGGTGCGGCGGTTCCGCATGGACGCGGCCCGCCGTGTCGGCGGCGTGCATCGCCCACGGCGCCAGGATCGCCCCCTCCCGCGCCCGCCAGTCGAGCGGCGTCATGGCAGACCGCCGGCCGCGGGGGCGGCGGCCCGCAGCTGGTCCCAGAGGCAGTCGAGCGCCTGTGGCAGGACGCGGACGCCGGCGATCGCGGGCATGAAATTGACGTCGCCGCTCCAGCGCGGCACCACGTGCCAGTGGAGGTGGCCGGGGACGCCGGCTCCGGCCACGCTGCCGAGGTTGAGGCCGACGTTGAACCCCTGGGCCTGCAGGCTCTGGCCGAGGATCGCGCACCAGCGGGCCAGGCAGCGCTGCAGGTCGAGCAGCTGCGGGTCCGAGAGGTCGGCGAGACCGGCCCGGTGGTCGAGCGGCGCGATCAGCAGGTGGCCGTTGGCGTAGGGAAAGCGGTTCACGATCACGAGGCTCGCGGCCGTCCGCTCCAGCACCCCGAGGGAGCGATCGTCGGCCGCGTCGGCCGCGGCCGCCCGGCAGAGGAAGCAGCCGCGGTCGGCGCCGTCCCGCCAGGTGTGGACCGCGGCGGCCGCCGTCGCGTCACGGTCGCGGCCCTGCACATAGCCGATCCGCCACGGTGCCCAGATGGTCTGCATCGTCCCGTCGTCCATGCCCCTGAGCCTACCCGAAGCGGCGATTTCGCGCTGCGGCGGCCGGCAGCGCGGCCTATGATGGGCGGCCGCCAGTGAAGTGCGTCTCCCGGGAATCAGGCGTGGAATTCAAGGTCGAACTCGACGTCTTCTCCGGTCCACTCGACCTGCTCCTGTACCTCGTCAAGAAGCACGAGGTGGACGTGGCCGACGTGCCCCTGGCCGCGGTCGCGGCGGAATTCGTCGCCTACCTCGACGTGCTCGAGGCGCTGGCGCTCGACGAGGTCGGGGAGTTCGTCGAACTCGCCAGCGTGCTCCTGGAGATCAAGGCCCGGGCGCTCGTGCCCCGGCCCGAGGAGGCCGAGGAACCGGTCGACCTGCCGCGCGAGGATCTCGTGCGCCGGCTGCTCGAATACAAGCAGTACCGCGACGCCGCGTCGATGCTCGAGGATCGGGCCCGGCGGCAGGAGTCCCGGTTTCCGCGGCACCACGGCGACGAGCCGGCGGCGGCCGCCGGCACCGCGCCGGCTCCGATCGCCGACGTCCACGTCTGGGACCTCGTCGGCGCCATGTCGCGGGTGCTCGCCCGGCGGGAGAAACGCCGGCCGCGGCAGATCGTCCACGACGACACGCCGATCGAACGGCACATCGAGCGGGTGGAATCGCTGGTCAACGAGCAGGGGAGGGTGGCGTTCTCGGCCCTGTTCGACGACGATATGGACCGGCCCCGGGTCATCGGCACCTTTCTCGCGGTGCTCGAGCTCGTCCGGCGCGGCCGGCTCGCCGCCAGTCAGGACCTGCCGTTCGACGAGATCTGGCTGGAGCCGAACCGGTCCGGCCGGGGCCGCGCCCAGCCCGAGGAACCCGCATGATCGACAATTCCCCCTATCGCACGCTGTCCCACAAGGGGCTCACGGTCGAGGGCTATTCGCGGGCCGCCGTGCAGAGCTGCTGGCGGATCCCCGAACTCAAGCTCGGCTTCGATCTGGGCTCCCAGCCCTGGGGCTTCATGGCCACGGCCACGTGGTTCGTCACGCACACCCACCTCGACCACATCGCGGCGCTGCCGGTGTACGTGGCCCGGCGACGAGATC
>JBIKKQ010000254.1:0-4088 GCA_044360305.1 Pirellulales bacterium | reverse complement strand
TCGCGGGGCCGGCGGCCGCGGTCGCCGCCCCACCTCCCACGTTCGAGGCCGACGTGCTCCCGATCCTCCGGGAGAAGTGCTGCGGCTGCCACAATCCCGACAAGAGGAAGGGCGGCCTCGACCTCACGAACCACGGTCAGGCGCTGGCCGGCGGCGGCTCGGGCGAGGTGATCGTCGTGGGCGATGCCGACGGCTCGCTCCTCTGGCAGGTGGTGGCGCATGTCGCCGAGCCGAAGATGCCGCCGGAGTCGGACAGGCTGCCCGACGCGGCGCTCGACGTGCTCAAACGCTGGATCGCGGCGGGGGCGATCGAGCGGGCGGGGGCCGTGCCGCCGCCGCGAAAGACCGCCGCGATCGCGCTGCCCGCAGGAACGGCGTTGGCACCGGAGGGCCCCCCTGTGATGCCGCCGCGCCTGCCGCTCGACGTCGTCAGCCACGGTCGCCGGCCGACCACGGTCACGGCGCTGGCGGCGTCGCCCCACGGCGCGGCTGCGGCCATCGGCGGCCGCGGCCAGGTGCTCGTGTATCACGCCGCCACGCTCGACTTCCTCGGCGTCCTGCCGTTTCCCGAGGGAGTCGTGAAGACGGTGCGGTTCACCCGCAACGGCCGGCTGCTGCTCGCGGCTGGCGGCATGCCGGCGCAGAGCGGCCGCGTGGTCGTCTGGGACGTGGCGACGGCGCGGCGGGTGGCTGAGGTCGGCGACGAGTTCGACGAGGTGCTGGCCGCCGACATCTCCCCCGACCAGCGGCTGGTCGCCCTCGGCGGGCCGGCGAAGGTCGTCCGCCTGCTGACGACCGCCGACGGCGGCGTGGCGGGGGAGATCCGTCGGCACACCGACTGGATCACCGCGGTCGAGTTCGCCCCGGACGGCCGGGTGCTGGCGACCGGCGACCGGGCGGGAAACCTCCATCTCTGGGAAACGGTCGGCACGCGGGACGCGGGCGTGCTCAGGGGGCACACGGGGCCGATCACGGCCGTGGCCTGGCGCGGCGACGGCGCGGTCCTCGCGAGCACGTCGGCCGACGGCTCGGTGCGGCTCTGGGACGCGAAGGAAGCGAAGCAGGTGAAGACCTGGGCCGCGCATGCCGGCGGCGCGGAGGCGGTCGTCTGGCTCGCGGATGGACGGCTGGTGACGACGGGCCGCGACAGGCGGGCGAAGCTCTGGAAGGGGGACGGCGGCCTGGAGCGGGAGATGGCGCCGCTGCCGGAGATCGGCACCCGCGTGGCCGTGACGGCCGACGGCCAGCGGATCCTGGCGGGCGACTGGGGGGGCGGCGTGACCGTGTTCACGGTCGCCGACGGCAAGCCGGCCGGCGCGATCGACACGAATCCGCCGAAGCTCGAAACCCGAATCCGCGCCGCCGAGCAACTGCTCGGGGAACTGGCCGCCGCCGCGCAGCCGGCCGCGGACAGGGCCAAGGCCGCGGCCGACGCCCTCGCCGCGGCGGAGTCGCAGCTCGCCGCGGTTCGCAAGGCGGCCGACGAGGCGGCCGCCGCACTCGACGCGGCGAAGTCGCGGGCGGCCGAGGCGGCGAAGGACGTGGAACGCTGGAAGGCCGAGGCCGAATTCTCCCGCGGGCGATCCTCCGGCGAATGACGTCCGGCGCCGTGCCGGCCACGACCGTGGCGGCCGGATGCCGCGGGACGGTTCGGGTGTGTCGAAGCCCGCGTTGCCGCGGCGTCAGCCGCACTGGTTCATCTTGTCACGCGGCGTGCCGGCGGCGACGAGCTCTGGCGTCGGCCGCACGAGCGTCGGGGCGACGGCGTCGGCGGCGATCGAGACGGCGATGCTCTTGTAGGCCGGGGTCCGCGAGAGCGGGTCGGCGGCCTTGGGCACGAGCACGTTGCTCTCGGGATAGTACATCGCCACGCAGCCCGGCCGGATCTGGTCGAAGGCCGAGACGATCTGGCCACGCATCTCCCCCGCCACGCTCCGGATCCGGCAGCGGCCGCCGGCGACGAGGCCGAAGCGGGCGATGTCGTCGGGATGGATGAGGACGATGTCGCGCCGCGTCTGGTTGCGGTACAGGTCCTCCTCCTCGTAGACGACGGTGTTGAACTGCCCCTCGCTGCGGATCGTCATCAATTGCAGGCCCTCGGGGGCCGGGGGTAGGTCGTGGACGGCGAGATGGGCGCGGCCGTCGGCCGTGGGAAACGCGGGCGTGTCGATGGCCCGGCCGGGGATCGAAAACTCCTTCTTCGTCTGGTCGATCTCGGCGATCTGCTCGAGTCCGGGCACGATCCGGGCGATCTCGCGTCGGATGGTGCTCGTGTGGGCCATCTGCCGCCAGTCCACCGGCCCGGCCGTGCCGAGCACCCGGGCGGCGAGGTCGGCGATGATCGCCACCTCGGCCCGCGGGCCGACGTGCCGCGCCGGGCCGCCGTCGGAGAGGCGGATGTAGCTGAACATGCTCTCCTGCGTGGAAGGCTCCGGCTCCTCGTCGCGGGCGAGGACGGGAAGGATGATCGCCTCCTCGGCCCCCGTGGCCCAGGCATGGCCGGTGTTGAGCGACGTGTTGAACGACACGATCATGTCCACCTTGCCGAGGGCCCGGGCGGCGAAGGCGGCGTCGGGGCTGGCCCCGTAGAGATTGCCGCCGAGGCAGACGGCGAGCCGCATCTGCCCCGCGTCGGCGGCGTCGAGGCACTCGAGCGTGTCGTGGCCCTTCGTGGTCGGCAGCCGTACGCCGTAGTGGCTCTGGAGCCGGTCGAAGAGGGCCTGCTTGAGCGTCGGCGTCACGCCCACCGTGCCCATCCCCTGGATGTTGGAGTGGCCGCGGATCGGCTGCAGGCCGGCGCCGGGACGGCCGACCATGCGCCGCATCAGGGCCAGGGCCGCGATCGCCTGCACGGTGGCGGCGCCGTGCAGGTGGTGGGTCACGCCCATCGTCCAAGCGAAGATCGCCCGGCGCGACTCGGCGTACTGCCCGGCGATGTCCTCGATCTCCCGGCGCGACACGCCGGACGCGGCCACGATCTCCTCCCAGGAGAGGGCGTCGATCCGGGCGACGAGCTCCGGCCAGCCGGTGCAGTGCCGGCCCAGAAACTCCTCGTCGATCACCGGCTCACCGGCGCCGTTCACGGCGCGGGCGGCGTGGATTTCGCGGAGCCGCTTCATCATGCCGTAGACGAGGGCCAGATCGCCGCCGACGTGCGGCTGGACGTAGGTGCTGGCGATCTCGGCCCCGAAGAGCAGGGCCCAGGCGTCGCTGGGCACGGAGAAGTTCACCAGGCCCGTCTCGACGATCGGGTTGACGACGATCACCTTGCCGCCGTTCCGTCGGACCATCATCAGCGTCCGCATCATCCGCGGATGGTTGCTCGCCGGGTTGCCGCCGATGAGCAGCACGCAGTCGGCCTTCTCCATGTCGTCGAGCTTGACCGTGCCGGCGCCGGTGCCGATCACGCTGGCGAGGCCGACGCCGCTGGCCTGGTGGCAGTAGTAGGAGCAGTTGTTGACGTGGTTGGTGCCGTAGAGCCGGGCGAACAGTTGCAGGAGAAACCCCGCCTCGTTGCTCGACCGGCCGCTGAAGTAGAAGAACGACTCCTCGGGCGCCGTCCGCTCGAGCTTGGCCGCGATCCGCGACAGCGCCTCGTCCCAGTCGATCGGCCGGTAGTGCTGGGAGCCCTTCTCGAGGATCACCGGCTGCACGAGCCGGCCGGCGTGCTCCATCTGGTGGGGCGTGAAGGCCCGGAGTTGCGGGATCGAGTAGGTGGCGAAGAACTCTGGCTTCACGCCCCCCTGCATGTCGGCGACCATCGCCTGGAACGACTTCTTGCAGACCTCGGGGAAGTGGCCGGCCTCGTTGACCATGCCGCCGGCCTGGCCTCCCATGCCGAGGGCGCAGGTCTTGCAGGCGTTCCGCGACCGCATCGCCTTCCAGAATTTCCACAGGCCGCCGGCCTGGCGGGATTTCTTCAGCGTGTAGAGGACCGCCCGCCAGCCGCCGCCGGTCGTCACCCTGCCGAAGAAACGTCCCATTCGGTCCTGCTCCCGTCGTGTCAGTCGAGGCTCACGGTCACGGTCTTCGTCTCGAGATACGGATCGAGCCCGCGCTCGCCGAGTTCGCGGCCGAAGCCCGACTGT
>JBIKKQ010000253.1:0-4110 GCA_044360305.1 Pirellulales bacterium | reverse complement strand
CTCGGCCAAGGCCTCGGCTCCAGCCGCACACGCGGCCTGTGGTGAGGCACCCTGTTCCTAAACCCTCATATCCCCTGGTACAGGAAATCCAACCCGGTCAGTGCAAACCGAAGAGCGCGAATCCGCTGCCATCCCTGATTTCACGCGTCGCACGCCGAAAATAGCTCCCGTCCCGAATTTCCCCCGAATTTCCCTTCCGCTCCCGTCCCTATTTTCCCCTCTATTCATCCCGCTGCTAAACGGCCCGTAAGGCGTAGCGGCTGACAAAGTCGCGGGCGTCGTGGCTGGGTAGTCCGATGAAGTCGATTCGTTCGTCGGTCTTCGGAAACTCCAGTGCAAGCCATGCGGAAAAATCTCCGTCGGAATGCACGGGCGAATTCTGCGCTTTCCATTGAAGGGGAGAATGTTGCGGGACCGGCGTAGTCCATGGCATAGTGACGTTGGTTGCGGGCGGTCCGAAACTCTGCTGCTGTGAACCCTGCGATTGGGTTCCCAATCGTTCCGACACACTTTTCGTACCCGCATTTATGGCAAGGTCTACGCTGGAAAGAGCAGCCACCTGCGCGATAGCCCCCACTTTGGCCAAGTGAGACTGTACTTTTGCACCGGCAACCTGACCGACGACAGCGCCGATGGACTCAGCAAGAACCTGCTTCATGTTCTTGCCCTCGATGATTGCTTGGGCGCCGGTTGCACCCGCCGAAAGTACCGAGGTCACGTAGACAACAGTGAAGTTGCAATGGCCTTTCGCCCAAATTGGAAAATAGCCAACAACGAGCGTGCCAACTCCGGAGACAACGGCTGCGCCGATCCTTGCCGATTCGTTGTATTTGACGCTTTGCACCTGGTAATCCTGATATGTGGCGACTCCCTTCAAAGCCGAGCCGACCGCCAGCGTTCCCGCTACAACGCCAGCGGTTGCCACTCCGGCCGACGCCATAACGCCGCCCGTGACCACCATCACCGTGGCGGAGGCGTCCCGCGCAAACTGCATGCCAGGCGTCAGGAATTCCCCCGTGCCAACATAACGTCCTATAGAACTTTTTGACCGCTCCTCGCAATCCCTCATTCTCTTGACGTACCAGTGCTGGTCATCGGCTGCTCGTGCAATTTCGCCCGTTAAATTGCCGAAAAACGTCTCGGGGCTGTTCAGGAGCGACTGCTTCGCCTCCATCCAAAGCGTTTCTGACTCCGCCTTCATGTCGGTGCGATACTTGTGCCAATCGGTTTCAAGGCTAAAGGTCTCCGGCACAAAGGAACTGTCGCGGTAGCCAACAACATGGCTGTGTTTTCTGACAAGCCTGAGTCTCGCTGCCGACCGAAGAATCCCATAAACAATGTCCGGATCAATTGCCCAGGTCCGGCCGGCCTTCTTGATCGTTATGACTGCCATCACTTGTTTCCTTGAGTTTGAATGGACCATAAGTTGGTTTAGAACCCCTGACAAAACCTGTTTGGCACGGAATTTGCGCATCGCCCTTCAAGGTCCACAAAAGCCTTGGAGGGAGCCAAGATGGCAGATGCGAGGATGCCAGATGAGTTTTTTGATGAACTGAAACCCTTTCTCCCAGCAGAGAAAAAAGTGGGCCGCAAGGGTGGAAGGCCTCGGGTGCCGCACCGCACTGTCATGAACGTCATTTGGTTCATTCTCGTGAGTGGGGGTCGCTGGGAAGATGTACCGCCGGAAATGGGATGCTCAGGCCGCACCGCGCACCGCCGACTGACCCAATGGCAGCGTTTCGGAATCTGGTCGAGGCTGCACGAGCATTTTCTTGTGAGCCTGCGCAAGGCTGGTGTTCTCGAACCTCAGTTGGCGGTGATCGACGGCGTCCTGGTGAGGGCTTTCGGTGGTGGCGAGGACACAGGCCCAAGCCCAGTGGACCGCAGGAAACTCGGGTCGAAACACACTTTGGTTGTCGATGCCAACGGCGTGCCTTTGGTTATTCGCACAGCCCCAGCGAATGCCAGTGACCACCCCCAGATTCTCCCCGCTGTCGCTGCTTTTCCTGAAATCAGTGGTGCGCCGGGACGACCGCGAACGAAGCCGGACGTGATCTATGGTGATCGGGGGTATGACAGCCAGGCGACGAGAGCAGCCCTGCGCGAGCAACATATCACCCCTCGTATCGCTCAATGCGGCGAAGCACATGGCAGCGGCCTGGGAAAAATCCGTTGGGTGGTCGAGCGAACCATTCACTGGTTCAAGGGATTCCGTCGCATTCGCATTCGATATGATCGAACGCGCGCGGTTCAGAAAGCGTGGAACGCACTTGCAGCATCCGTCATCTGCTTTCGGGTCGCTGTTCGCACAGGCGTCTGCGCGGCATAGGTTTTGTCAGAGGTTCTTACCCGATCTCGTAGCCAAACCCATCCCCATTCATCACGATCTTCACGTCCGTGACCGGCTGGCCCTCGGCCATTCGCGCGAGCAGGCGGGCCGACAGCTCCGGCAGCATCGCACCGGTCAGGATGTGATCGATGTTGCGGGCGCCCGAGTCCACCTCGTGGCAGCGGGATACCACTGCGTTGACCACTTCCGGTGAATACGAGAACTTCGCCTTGTAGCTGCCCTCCACCCGGCGGCGGATCGCCTTGAGCTTGAGCTCGCAGATCCCCTTGAGCACGTCGTCGGCCAGCGGGAAATACGGGATCACCGTCACGCGGCCGAGGAACGCCGGCTTGAAGACCTTGAGCAGGTCGGGCCGGATCGCCTCGCCGAGCTTGTCGGCCTCCGGCCGGGTCTCCGGATCCTTGCAGAGCTTCATCACCGTGTCGGTGCCGGCGTTGCTCGTCATGATGATCACCGTGTTCTTGAAGTCGATGTCGCGGCCCTCGCCGTCCTTCATCGCCCCCTTGTCGAACACCTGATAGAAGATGTCCTGCACGCCCGGATGGGCCTTCTCCATCTCGTCGAGCAGCACGACGGAGTAGGGCCGGCGCCGGACCGCCTCCGTGAGCACGCCCCCCTCGCCGTAGCCGACATAGCCCGGCGGCGAACCCATCAGGAGCGACACCTTGTGCTCCTCCTTGAACTCGCTCATGTTGATGATCGTCATGTTCTGCTCGCCGCCGTAGAGCAGGTCGGCGATCGCCAGGGCCGTCTCCGTCTTGCCCACGCCGCTCGTGCCCGCGAGCATGAACACGCCGATCGGCCGCTTCGGATCGGTGAGCCCCGCTCGGCTCGTGCGGATGCGCTGGGCGATCTGGTCGAGGGCGTGCGACTGCCCCACCACCCGCTCCTCCAGCCGCTCTTTCAGTTCGAGCACGCCCCTGATCTCGTCGGAGAGCATCTTGCCGACGGGGATGCCGGTCCAGCTGGCCACCACCGCGGCCACGGCCTGGCCGTCCACGCAGGGCTGCAGGAGCGGCTCCTCGCCTTGGATCTGCGCGAGGGAGGCTTCGAGCTCCTTGAGGCGGGTGCGGAGCTGGTCGCGGTTGGGGGTGGGGGCGGCAGTCGGCGCCGAGGATGAGGGGACGGGACTCGTTTCGGCGGCCGAAACGACTCCCGTCCCTGGGGCGAGTTGTTTGCGCATGTCGCGGATCTCGGTGACGATTTTTGATTCCTGCTCCCAGCGGGCCTTGAGCGCGGCGTGACGCTCCATGAGCTTGGCGCGCTCGGATTCCAGTTCCGCAATCCGCTCGCCGTGGATCGCGCCCGTCTCCTCCTCGCGGCGGAGAATCCCGAGCGTCGTGGCGATGGCGTCGATCTGCCGCTGGCAGTCCTCGACCGCCGGCGGCGTTGCCGCATGGCCGATCGCCACCCGGGCGGCGGCCGTGTCGATCAGGCTCACCGCCTTGTCCGGAAGCTGCCGGCCCGAGATGTAACGGTGCGAAAGCCGCACGCTCTCCACCACCGCCTCGTCGAGCACCGAGACGCCGTGATGCCCCTCCAGCGTGCCCACCAGCCCGCGGATCATGCGGACGGCGATGTCCTCCGACGGCTCCTCGACCTTCACCACCTGGAACCGCCGGGCGAGCGCCGCATCCTTCTCGAAGTACTTCTTATATTCAGCCCAGGTCGTGGCCGCGATCGTCCGCAGCTCGCCGCGCGCGAGCGCCGGCTTGAGCAGGTTGGCCGCATCCCCCTGCCCCGCCGAGCCCCCCGCCCCG
>JBIKKQ010000086.1:0-14637 GCA_044360305.1 Pirellulales bacterium | reverse complement strand
GAGGTGAAGACGGTGCTGCCGGCGAGCGAGCGGGACGACGGCCGCCCGATTCTCATGGAGCACGACGTCGGCCTCCCCGGCCTGACCTGCGTGCTCGCCGCCAAGATCGACAACGTCTTCGACATGCTCGACGCGGTCTCGCCGCCCGCGCGCGAGCCGCACCGGAGGGCCGCATGACAGCCAGATCGACCAGCTTCGTGTCCGTGGTTGCGATCGTGGACGACGATGCCGACCGCCTGCCCGCCTTCGTCGCCGAAACGCTCGGCGTGCTGGCCGCCATCACGGCCGACCACGAGTTGATCCTCGTGGACGACGGCTCGGGGCGCAGAACGGTCGCCGCCTGCGACCGGCTGCTGGCCGAGCACGAATGCATCCGCGTGATCCGGCTCTCCCGCCGGTTCGGCGCCGACATCGCGGTCACCGCGGGGCTCGATTCCGCGATCGGCGACCTGACCGTCGTGATGGCGGTGGCCACCGATCCGCCGGCCTGGATCCCCGACTTCGTGGCCGCGGGCGACCAGGGGGCCGACGTGGTGATCGGGGCCACCGGCCGGTCGGGCCGCTCGTGGGCGAGGCGGAAGGCCTGGCAGGCGTTTCGCAGGGTGTTTCAGCGGATGACCGGCTTCCGCCTGGTGCCCGGCGCCGCGACGATGCGGCTCTTCAGTCGCCGGGCCCTCAACGCCCTCACGCGGATCCGCCAGAAGACCGTGCACCTCCGGCTGCTCGGCTGCTCCGTCGGCTTCCACACCGCCGTGCTCGACTATGAGCCGGTGGCGCCGCCGCGGCGGACGCCGCTGGCGGCGACCGTCGCCGAGGCGGTCTCGATGCTGGTCACGCATTCGCCCGCCCCGCTGCGGCTGGTGAGCTACCTCGGCGGGCTGGCAAGCCTGCTGAACGTGGTCTGCATGGCCTGGGTGGTGGTGGCCAATGTCTGGAAGGAACGCGTCGTGGAGGGCTGGACCACGCTCTCGCTGCAGATCGCGGTGATGTTCTTCTTCCTGTTCACCACCCTGATCGTGATCGCGGAGTATCTCGCGCACGCCTTCGAGGAGGTGAAGGACTGCCCGCTCTACCACGTGGCCGAGGAGCGGTGCAGCTCCACGGCGATGAGCGACGCCCGCAAGCGAAACATCCGCATGGTGTCGAGCGAAACCCCGGAGGAGAAGCATGGAATCGAGTCTCCGCGCCGCGTCGGCTGACGGCTGCGGCTGGTCGGTGCCCGCTCACGACGCGCTGCCCCTGGCTCCGCGCCGCGCGCGGTATGCCGTCTGCCTGTTCGTGATCAACGAGGCCGAGCGGCTCCATCGGCAGCTGGCCAAGATGCAGGCCGTGGACCACGGCCTCGACGTCGTGCTCGCCGACGGCGGCAGCACCGACGGCTCGACCGCGCCCGACCGGCTCGCCGCGGCCGGCGTGCGGGCGCTCTTGGTGAAGCGGGGCCCCGGCCGGCTCAGCGCCCAGATGCGGATGGGCCTCGCCTGGTGCCTCGGCGAGGGCTACGACGGCGTGATCGTCATGGACGGCAACGACAAGGACGATCCCGAGGCCCTGCCGCGGTTCGCCGCGATGCTCGACGCGGGCTACGACCACGTGCAGGGCTCCCGCTACGTGCCCGGCGGCAAGGCGGTGAACACGCCGCTGTCGCGGCACCTCGCCGTCACGCTCCTCCACGCGCCGCTGGTGAGCCTCGCGGCCCGCCGGCGCTACACCGACACCACCAACGGCTTTCGCGGCTACTCGCGGCGGCTTCTCGAGGATCCCCGCGTGAGCCCGTTTCGCGACGTGTTCACGGGCTACGAGCTGCACTACTACCTCGCCATCCGCGCGGCCCGGCTCGGCTTCCGCGTGGCCGAGATTCCCGTGACGCGGGCGTATCCGTCCCACGGGGGCGTGCCCACGAAGATCAAGGGCCTGCGGGGCAACACCCTGATCCTCCAGACCCTCGCCCGCGCCTGCCTCGGGGCCTTCGACCCGCCGGCCGCGCGGGCCGCCTGACACCATCGCTCGCCCCCTGCCCATCCTTCATCCCCGAAAGGACTCGCCCATGAACGACGCCCTGATCGGCTGCTCCGGTCTCGTCGGTGGCACGCTCCTGGCCCGCCGCCGGTTCGCCGCCGCCTACCGCTCGACGACGATCGAGGGGATCGCGGGCCGCAGCTTCGACCGCATCTACTGCGCGGGGGCTCCGGCCGAGAAGTGGAAGGCCAACCGCGATCCCGACGCCGACCGGGCGAACCTCCGGCGGCTGATCGACGCCGTGTCGAAGGCGCAGGCGCGAAAGCTCGTGCTGATCTCCACGGTGGACGTGTTCGGCGATCCGCAGCGGGTGACCGAGCACGACCAGCCGACCGGCGCCACGCCCTATGGCGAGCATCGGCTCGAGCTCGAGCGGACCCTCGCGGAACGGTTCGACACGGTGGTCGTCCGCCTGCCGGGGCTCTACGGCACGGGCCTCAAGAAGAATGTCGTCTACGATCTGTTGCACGGCAACCAGCCGGAGAAGATCGACTCGCGGGGCTGCTTCCAGTTCTACAACCTCGCGCGGCTGGCGCACGACCTCGACGTGGTCGAAGGGGCCTGCCTGCGGCTCGTGCATCTCGTCACGGAGCCGGTGACGGTGGGCCGCGTGGCCCGCGAGGCCTTCGGCATGGAAGTGGACAACGTCCTGCCCGGCAGGCCAGCCGTGTATGACGTCCGCACGGAACACGCCGCCGCGTTCGGCCGGGGCGGGCCCTACATCGCGACCGCCGAGGATGTGCTCGCGGGGATGCGGGCCTTCATCGCCGCCGAGCGGCAGGTGCGGCAATGCGCCTAGCGGCCTCCAACATCGCCTGGCCGGCGGAGGCCGATGCCGAGGCGGCGGCGCTGCTCGTCGCCCATGGCGCCACGGGTGTGGAGGTGGCGCCCGCGCGGGTCTGCGAGCGGCCCTGGGAGGCACCGCCAGCCCGCGTGGCCGAGTATCGCGGGTTCTGGGAGGACCGCGGTCTGCCGATCGTGGCGCTGCAGGCGCTGCTCTTCGGCCAGGGCGATCTCGTGCTCTTCGCCGACGCGGCCACGCGGCGCCGGCTCTTCGACCGCCTGGCCGCGATCATCGGCCTCGCCGCGGGCCTCGGTGGCACGCGGCTGGTGTTCGGCTCGCCGAAGAACCGGCTCCGCGGCTGCCTGGGCTCGGCGCAGGCCGAGGCGATCGCGATTCCGTTCTTTCGCGCGCTCGGGCGGCGGGCCGCGGACCAGGGGGTCTGGCTGTGCCTGGAGCCGAATCCGCCGGCCTACGGCTGTGACTTCCTCATCGACTCCCGGCAGGTGATCGAGTTCGTCGGCCGCGTGGATCAGGACGGCCTCGGCGTGCACCTCGACGCCGGGGCGATGGCGCTTGCGGCCGAGTCGCCCGCCGAGATCGTGCCGCAGGCGGGGCCGCGGTGGCGGCACTTCCACGCCAGCGAGCCGGGCCTGGCCGCCGTCGGCACCGGGGGTGTGGACCATGCCGCGGTGGCCGCGGCGCTCGGGGCCGCGGCTTACGACGGCTACGTCTCGATCGAGATGACGCAGGGTCCGGCCGGCACCCCGTGGCGGGAGCGGCTCGAGGCGGCGCTCGTCGCCGTCAACGCCGCGTATCGCCCACGGGCGACCGGTCGCGCCGCCTGAGCGTGGTCAGCCCGCGGCGTCGGCGGCCTGTGTGGCGCTGCCGGTGGACGTCCGGCGGTTGCCGGTCGGTGGCTTCATGCCGCCGCCCTGCCGCCAGGCGGAGAGGTCGCGGCCTGTGAGCCGTTCGAGCCTGGCGATGTCGCTGCCGTAGAATTCGAGCAGCGGCCCGAGGAGCGACGGCCGCAGCGGCGGGGGCGCGGTCAAGACTACGCCGTCGCCCAGCCCGGGCACGACCACTTCCCCGAGGGCCTCGGCCGGCAGCGCCCGAAACTCGCCTGCGTCGATGCCGAGATGGGCGGCCAGCGCATCGAGCACGGCCGCGGGCTGCGCGGCGATGTCGTCCTGGAAGAGGATCAGCAGCTGCGCCGGCGGAAACACCGAGTGCCAGCGGTCGAGGCAGCCGACGTAGTCACCTCGGGCCCGCGAGGCGGCGGAACGAAAGTGGTCGAGAAACCACTGGTCGCTCGCCTCGGGCACGAGCATCTGGGCGCGGGCCAGGCCCATCAGTGCCGCCGACCAGGCGCGGTCGAGCGGGTTGCGGAGGCTGATGAACAGGCGGATCGACGGGCAGCGACGCTTGATCGCGGCGATCTTTTCGACGGGCAGCGTGGCGTAGGCGGGCGTGATCTCGCCGGTCTTGATCGGCCGGCCGGTGCGCGACTGCCGCGACGGCGGCTCGAGCAGGGCGGCCCACTCGTCGGCGTTGGGGGCGGCAGCGGCGTCCCAGTAGTGCACTTCCTTGCCACGCGGGAACGCCACCTGCGGATGCCGGGCGAGCTGGTGGTAGAGCCAGGTCGTGCCCCCCTTCTGGACGCCGATTCCCAGGAAGTCGACGGTGGGCGCGGCGGACGAGTCGGCGTGCATGCCGGCATCGTACCGCTGGCGGTTGTGCGCCGACAATTCGCGGCCCGAGGTCCCCATCGCTCACGCGATTGGGCTTCCTGGCAGGGTGTGCCGCGGCCCGCGTCCCGTCCAGGAGTCTCGCAATCGTTCGACGTCGGCGCGGGTGTAGAAGCTGCCGTAGATCGAGTCGTCGGCGAGCAGGCTGTCCGCGAGCCGATGCACGAGGCCGGCGTCGTAGAGTTTGCTCGTGTTGCGGCTTTCCAGCGGTTCAGTGAGGGCTGCGGCGTCGGGGTCGATCACGGCCAGGGCCCGGCCACCGCTGGCGACCAGGTCTTCGTAGCGAATCACGTGCTCGCGTGGCAGGAGCGAGTCGTAGTGCGAGAAGTACCAGCGGAGGATGATCAGCTGCCGGGCCAAGCGGTCGGAGTTCGCGGCCAGGTCGGCTGCGAGGGCGGGATCGAAGGCTTCGCCGAACGGCAGGTGCCCGTCGTTGACCGGCGCCTGGATCGAGTGCCAGGAGAGCAAGGCAGCCAGCGGGTTGCGGACGATCGCGTAGCAAGGATAGCGGGTGAGGAGCGTTGAGAGCGTAGCGGTGAAGAAGTTGGGGTGCTTGACGACGAGCCGGAAGTCGGGAGGCAGCGACTTACCGAAGTTCACTTCCTCGGTGGCGACGGTGGACGGCCGCAGGCCGGCGACGGCGGGCGTTGACTCGAAGGGATTGTCGGGCACGCGGCCGTCACGCGCCTTGCTGACCGCCGTGCCGGAGCCGAGCAGGCTCGCCCGCTGGGCGGCGAAGAAGGCGGCGACCGCGGCCATGTAGCCGGCGGGGAACGGGAGGCCGACGAGCTCGGCCGGGTTCATCGGCTCGTGCAGGGCGGCGCAGCGCGGCAGCTTGTTGAGCAGGGAGCACGACAGCGTCGTGCCGGATCGGGCGATGCCCGTGAGGATGACGTCCAAGCCGGGCCCTCCAGGGCGACGCCTCCTCCGCGACCGCGCGGCGGGCATGGCGTCGAGCCGGAGGCTACACGGCGTCGAGGATGCGGAGGAACGCCAATCGCTCGGCCTCCAGGCCGTGGTGCCGCACCTCCCGGGCCGCCGCGGCCCGCATGGCATCGGCGGCTTGCGGAGGCTTCCCAATCGCCTCGATGGCCGCCGCCACGACGTCTTCGACGGCGTAGGCGGGCCGAAAGGCGGTCTCCCGGTCGCGGCAGAAGCCCCGGTTGCCGACGCAGTCGGGACAGACCACAACGGCCCCGACGGCCATCGCCTCGAGGCCCGGCAGGAAGAAGCCCTCCCGCTCGACCGGGAGCGTGATCGCGACCACCGACCGCGCCAGCCGTTCGAGAAACGCCGCGCGGGGCAAGGGTTCGACGAGGCACTCGGCCTCGATGCCGGCGCGGCGGAGACGATCCTCGACGGTTCGGGCGAAGGCTGGGTTCTTCATGCCCGCGATCAGAACGGGAATGTCGCGGGGGAGCGTGGTCGGGGGCAGGTCACCCAGGTCGATGCCGTTGGGAATCACGTGCACCGGCCCGTTGACGAGGCCCGTGGAGACAATGGCCGCAGCGACCTCGTCACTCACGCAGATCCGGATGGCAGGCCGTGAGAGAAAACCGCGGCGTGGATCACCCGCGTCGCCGTGCCGGACGCCCTGAATCAGGTTGATGACCGGGGCGGGGGCCGGATCGGGCAGCGCCTCCCAGTCGAGGCCGGCGACGAAGAGCACGGCCGCGTCCTGCGGACGCCAATCTGCGAGCGGTGGCGGAGCAATGCCGTGCCAGGGATTGCCGGGCCCGTGGAGCGACTGCGGCGTGAAGTAGATCCGGGGCTGGAACCGCTGAGAGTGTCGGGCGTGCAGGAAGTAGTGCCAGACCTTGAGGTGGCCGCCGGCGAGTCCCTGGAAGTCGCGGTGGAAGAGCACCACGCGATCGGCGGTCGGGTTCATCGTGGCCACGTTTCCGGATCAGGGCCGTGCGGAAGGCTGCGGGCGGGCAGGATGCCGTTCCCGCGCCGCGATCGGCTGCACCGAAACGGTATGATGCCCGAAGTCAGCACTTGTCGCTCGAACGGGATGCGGGTTTCAATGGCACTACCGCGACGGTCTTCGGGCTGATGAGCGACTCGTGAGCCTCGGGAGGAGCGGCCCGGGCGTCCGGAGCGGGTTTCTCGAAACGCCCCGCACCCGCTTTGGTGGCGTTTTTCTGGCGTCTGCGCAGACCGCGTCCCAGTTCGCAGTTTCCCGACATGCGCGGGTTGCGTCCGGCGTTGCTCAGAGGCTGTGGATGTCGATCGCGGGCAGGTCGTCGGGTGAAGCTTGGAAGAATGCCCGGTCGAAAGTGGACTTGCACGAACTCGCCCCAGTCGGTGGGCGGGCCTCGGGCGGGTGACACCGGAGGCGGTTCGAGTGGTTCGCCCAAGTGCGTGAGGATCTTGCGGATGGGCCCTGGTTCGGTGATGAGCGCGATCAGTCGGATGTCGCCGCCACACGCCGGGCACTCGAGCGGAAACTCCTCCCCCATCCTCGCCATGAGTTTGGCCCAGGCAATCCGGGAGGTGTGGTGCGAGCGCGGTTTGTCGCATGAGTCGCAGCGGTCGCCGGTGGTATCTCCGCCCGCCGCATCTCCGCCGACCGCATGTCGGCGAGCATGCCGCGCAATCGCTTCGGGACGGAAATCACCCACTGCCGCACGGGCACCGGCGGGATGACGTGATCGGCGAGATGGGCGGCGGTCTCTAGCCATGTGGCGGCCGTTGCAGGACGGGCAGACGCCGCGGCCTTTGCAGGAGAATGCCACGACGAATCCCGTGCGGCACGTCATGCAGACCGCGCGGGCGAAGCCGAAGCAGAGGAGCCCGCACTCGAGATAGCCGCGGAGCGAGCCGGCTCTCGAGATTCTCGGAAACGACCTTGTGAAGCGGAGTCTTCTCGGGCCGGCGCCGCTCGTAGCGTCGTGACGGAGTGGGACCGCCATGTGGTCGGCGTCCGATTCGCGCGGGGAACCCTGTGACCGCGGCGACCATGGGTGGACCGGGGGGTGGACGGCGCACGTAAACGCCCGTACACTCTCCACGGGACGGGGCGGTTCGCCACCAACCCTTGGGACCTGATTCCACGCCACACCGAGACGCGCATGCCCGGGGTTCACGCCCCGGGCCGCTGCGCTTGCCGGCAGGCCCGCCGGTTGCTCGGCCTGGCTGAAACACTCGAAGCGCACCGCGGGTTCGCCGACGTGATCGCCGCCCTCCGCGAGGGACATGGCGGGACGATCGGCGGAACCTGGGGGTCGGCGTCTGCGCTGGCCGTGGCAGCTTTGGTGCGGGCCCGGGCCCACGAAGCCGGCAAGCTCGTCGTCGTCCTGCCGCACGCGGCCGAAGCCGACGACTTCGTCGATGACATCGGCCCTTGCGCCGGCGTGCGGTCACACCGCCCCGGCTTTCGTGGCTTTCAGCATCCGCTGCCGGGCCTGCGCCTCGACAGGCAGCCGCGGGTGCACGTGGCCGAACGACTCAAGTGAGCCGAGGTCCTCGAGCACCAGGCCATGCTGGCCGAAGACGTTCGCATAAAACGCCGCCTCGCGATGCACCACGGGAAACCCCTGCCACGTGCCGGCCGGCTCGGCGCCGACGTTCGCCGTCGCGTAGAAGACGCCGTCGGCGGAAAGATGCCGCGCCACCGCCGCCACCGCGTCGTCGAGGATGCGATCGTCCATGTGGATGAGCACCGCGAAGGCCCAGGCGACGTCGAAGGTGCGGCCGAGATCGAGCTCAGCGAGCCGGCTGCAGTGCACGAGCTGCGGTTCCTTGCCGGCGAGCCCGCTCTCGGCGAGCTCCTGACGGCCCTCGTCGAGCACCTCGCGGCGGACTTCCACGCCGGCGTAGTGGCCGGGAGCGAGGTACTCGATCAGCGGGATGCCGCCGCGGAGCGTGCCGCAGCCGAGATCGAGCAGCCGATGGTGCGGCATCAGGCCCGCGCCGCTGAGGAAGTCGATCTGGAACCGCCGCTTCATCTCCCAGAGATCAGGCGGCCCGACGAGCGCATGGCGAGCCGCCGCCCCCGCCTCGTCGCGTCGCTCATTTCCGCTCATGGCTTCCTCCAGGTGGTCGGCCGCTGTCGCCGGCCGCGATGGGCCACGGCGGCAGTCGGCCCGTAGACTAGAGGGCGGGGGACGACGAAGGCACCCCGAAATCACCGAACGGGAGTTTCCGTTCGACGAGACGCCCGACCAGCTCACGGCCATGGAGGCGATCCGCGAAGACATGCAGCGGCCGCGGCCGATGGACCGGCTGCTCTGCGGCGACGTGGGCTTCGGGAAGACCGAGCTCGCCATGCGGGCGGCATTCAAGGCGTCCGAGTCGGGGGCCCAGGTGGCGGTGCTGGTGCCGACGACCGTGCTCGCGGAGCAGCACCGCCGCACGTTCACCGCCCGGTTCGCGGAGTTCCCCTTGACGGTCCGCTGCCTCTCGCGGCTCACTCCCCCGGCCGAGGAGCGGGAGACGCTCGAGGGTCTCGCCCGCAAGAGCGTCGACATCGTGATCGCCACCCACCGTCTCGCCCAGGCCGATATCCACTTCGCCAACCTCGGCCTGGTGGTGGACGAGGAGCAGCGGTTCGGCGTGGACGTGAAGGAACGGCTCAAGGCCCTGCGGGCCAGCGTGAACGTGCTCACGATGACCGCCACGCCGATCCCACGGACGCTCCACATGTCGATGCTCGGCATCCGCGACATCGCGAACCTGACGGCGCCCCCCGCCAACCGGATGGCGGTCGAGACCCGCGTGGCCCGCTGGGACACGGGGCTGGTCCGCAACGCCATCGAGCGGGAGCTCTCCCGCGGGGGGCAGGTGTTCTTCGTGCACAACCGGATCCACGACATCCACAAGGTGTCGCAGCGGATCCAGCAGATCGTGCCCGAGGCCACGATCGCGATCGTGCACGGCCGGCTCTCGGAGGCGGAGCTGGAGGAGCAGATGCTCGCCCTCGTGGCGGGGCGGGCCGACATCCTCCTCGCCACCACGATCTTCATTGACGAGGCCGACACCTACGGCCTCGCCGACCTCAATCAGCTCCGCGGCCGCGTCGGCCGCTCGCACCACCGGGCCTGGTGCTATCTGCTCGTGGACGAAGCCGCCCGGCTCACCTCCACGGCCGCCAAGCGGCTGCGGGCGATCCAGGAGTTTTCCAGCATGGGGGCCGGCTTCTCGCTCGCGATGCGCGACCTCGAGATCCGCGGCGCGGGCAACCTGCTCGGCACGCAGCAGAGCGGCCACATCGCCACGGCGGGCTTCGAGCTCTACTGCCGGCTCCTCGAGCAGGCCGTCCGCGGGATGAAGTCCCTGCCACCCGCCGAACCGCCGCCGGTGAACGTGGACCTGCCGGGCGAGGCCTGGCTGCCCCGCGAGTACATCCCCGACCTCCGCGCCAAGATCGACGTCTACCGGCGGCTGTCGCGGGCCACGGCGGAGAGCCAGATCGACGAGCTCGCCGCCGAACTCGCCGACCGCTTCGGCCCGCTGCCCGACGATGCCCGGCGGCTGCTCGAGTTCACACGGCTCAAGGCCGTGGCGGTGGGCCTGGGCATCGATTCGGTCACCCGCCAACCCGGCATGGTGGTGATCGGCCACCACGACCGCGCCGCGATGGAAAAGCTGCGGGAGGCCGCGGTCCGCACGCTCCTCAAACCCACAGCCCAGAAGGTAGGCTCTCGCCGATGAACCAACTCGACTATTCCGTCAGCCGCGAGGAGGCGCTCCGCAGCCTTTTCGACACCTCGGGCCTGTGCCTCGAGATCGGCCCCAGCTACAACCCGATCCTGCCCAAGCACCGTGGCCACCGCGTCGAGACGATCGACCACTGCGACGCCGCCACGCTCCGCGAGAAATACGCCACGCAGCCGGGCGTGGACGTGGCGAGGATCGAGGACGTGGATCACATCTGGCGGGGTGAACCGCTTGCCACGCTGGTCGGACCGGGCCGGTTCGACGTGGTCGTGGCCTCGCACGTGATCGAGCACACGCCCGACATGCTCGGCTTCCTCAAGGAGTGCGAACGGGCGCTCAAGCCCTCCGGCCGGCTGGTGCTCGCCGTGCCCGACCGGCGGCGGTGCTTCGTTTCTTCCGCCCCGCATCGACCACCGGCGCCGTGCTCCAGGCCCATCACGAGAAGCGGACCCGCCACACGCCGGGCGTTGCCTTCGACTTCATCGCCAACTTCTGCACCTTCGACGGCCGCCAGGGAACCGGCACCGCGGCGGCCGACTCGTTCACGCTCTCCAATCCGGTCACGTCGGCAGGCAGCGCCTTCGACTGGTACGCCACGCACGACGAGTATGGAGACTGCCACGCCTGGGTGTTCACGCCGGCGAGCTTCCGGCTGATCGCCAGCGATCTGGCCGCGATCGGCGCCCTCGCCCTGCGCGAGGAGGCCTTCTGGGAAACGCCGATCTTCGAGTTCGCGACGATCCTCTCGCGGGCGGCGGCCGGCTGCCCGCTCGACCGTGCCGCGCTCGTCGCGGCCGCGCACCGCGAGGCGGGAGAGCCGGCGGCGCCGCGGCCGGCGAGCGCCGGCGGCTGAGCCCCCGACCCGGGCGAAACCGGCTGTTTTCAGGCCCTCCGCGGCCTTGCGACCGGCGGCTGCCGGGGCCTTTAGTCCCGCCCCCCTGTCGCCCGGCCCACGATGCCACCACCTCGCCACCACCGCTGCCGGCTCCTGCTCCGCGGACTTGCGCTCGCGGTCTGCGCAACCGCCGTGTCGGCCCAGAACCCGGGGCCCATGAACGCGGTGCCCGCGGCGCAGATGCCCACGATTCCCGCCGCGGCCTCCCGGCCGGCGAAGTGGCCTGGCGCAACCCCGGCCAAGGGGCGAAGGATAGCCCGGTCAATGGCACTTCCGCCACGGTCTTCCGGCTGATGAGCGACTCGTGAGCGGGTTGCTGCCGCCTCGCGGGCCTGCCCCGGCCCCAAAAGCGGTTCACGGATCGGCCGCCTTCCCCCCTGAAGCGGCGTTTGTGTGCCGTCGGCGCGGAGTCTCTCCGAGGCTGAAGATCTCGGGGCTTTGTCGTGCCCTCGCGTCCGGCAGTGGTCAGAGGCTGTGGATGTCGATCGCGGGCAGCTGGTCGGACGATGCCTGGAAGACATCACGGTCGTCGTGGATCTGCACGAGCTCGCCCCAGTCGGTGGGCTGCCCGCGAGCAGGAGAGAGCGGCGGCGAGCCGCGAACGCCACCATTCCTATCACGGCCCAGTGCTCTTCGGCGCCGTTTCCGGAGCCACGGGACCCTTTGCCAGGGCTTCCTTCAGGATTATCAGCGTATCGGCCACCTTCCTCGGCATGGGGGTTTGCTTTTCGGACTGCCGCCACTGACCAAACTGACGCCAGAAGTCGAGATTCATCGCCCCGGCGACGAGCATGCGGCTGCCCTCGGCATCGAAATCCAACGACGGCAACGCCCACGGTCCGGAGTACATGCGGCGATCCACGGCCCCGGTCGTGGCATCAATCACAAGAATCTCAGGGGCACGCGTGTCGTCGGCGTGGTGACCGAACGTCGGCATTAGGACGACACGCCGAGCGTCGGGCGAAAAATACGCGGCGTAGTTGGTGTCGAAGTCGCCCAACGTCCTCATCTCCCTGCCGGTCGTGGCGTCATGAACCGAATAACGCCTCGTGCGATATTGAGCCAACGGCCCCGGATTTTCACCGCCTGCCTCGGCCGGACGCGCGTACAGGAATTGTTTTCCATCACGAGTCACCGCCTTCAGTTCACCACCAAGGCCTGCGAGTACGCCGATCGGCATCTCGAACCGTGTGACTTCCTCCCGGGCGAAATCGAAGACGCGCACGACATTGAGCGGGTGCAACGGGCCGCCCTGAAAAACCTTCTCCGTGGCCCCAGAAACCACGCACCCTCGGGTGCTGCTCGGGCAGAGTCCAACTTGCTTGCCTGTCGCGGCGTCTACGATCGCCTGGTAGTTGGATTCATTTGTGTTGTAGATGAGGGTTCCGGATGCGTCGTGCCGCGTCTCGTTGGCGAGATGTGCGTTGAGTTTCGTGAAGCGGCTCTCGAATCCTCTGCCTCCGGGCAACCGGATCGTCTCGACCGCTTTTCCGGTGGTGACTTCATAACGGGTCGCCTGGTGCTCACCGTAGATCACAATGCCCGATCCGTCCGGCGAGAAATGACCGATACCACCGCGATCGAATTCTCGCGCAACATCGCCACTGCCGAGATTCCAGAGGATGGACGTGTCGTGAAAACTCAGCAGCGCGAAGGTGCCGTCCGGCGAGAATCGCACGTGTCGCAGGTTGTCCCCGTAGCGACGTAACGAGCGGACCAATGTGCCACCTTTGACGTCGAAGAGCATCGCCTCTCCCACCATGTTGTTGGGCGGCTCGACCATCGGCTGCGTTTTGGCGAACGCCACCCAGTCCTCGTCCGCCGTCGAGCCTGCATCCCCCGCTGTGGAAGGAGCCTGTGCAGAAGGAGTGCCCTGCGCCTGGTGTGCCGGTGCCGTCGGGGCTGATCCTGTTTCTTGAGCGACGATCGGTGCATGCGTCAACAGTACAGCGAGGAGGAGAGTCGCGGCGATCTCGTTGCCAGAGTTAGCCATCAACAGGTCCCCAAATAAAACTGTGCCAAAAGGAGACGAATCGAAATCCAAAGGATAGGTTGGCCAGCGGTACGTCGGCAAGCGTGGGCCGGGCGAAGCACAACCTCACGATCGCGACGTCTTTCAACCCTCGGCCGCCGAGCTGCCGGCGATCGACATCCACAGCCTCTGACCGGTGCCGGACGCGAGGTCACAACAAAGCCCCCTGGAGGCCGGCCGCGGCGAGGCTCCGCGCCGACGGTGAGACAAACGCCGCGCCAGGGGAGAAGGCAGGCGTCCGGGTGCCGCTTGTTCCGGACCAGGAGACGGGGCACGCAACTCCCGAGCCGCTCTACGAGCCGCTCATCCACTCGAAAATGGGTGCAGAAGTGCCATTGGCCGGACTGTCCTTCGGCGGAGTTTTGGCTGCTCTTTCTCGCGGGACTTTCTCCCGCCGCGAGGCCGGTCGCCTTGGCGACGGCGGTGATCCCACCCCACGCCAGCGACATCGCCTCCGCGGCCACCCACCGGCGGCGTCGCCTCTCACATGGCCGCGAGCCAATTTTCGGTTCTCAATCCTGCGACACGATCGAATTCCTTGATGTTGTCGGTCACGAGAACCGCATCGATCGCCTGGGCGTGAGCGGCGATCATCAGGTCATAGGGACCGATCAGTCGGCCTCGCTTCTCGAGGTAGGCCCGGAGCGGGCCGTAGAGCCGCGCGGCGGCAGCATCGAATGCGATGACCCGAAAACCGGATAGCAGGGCGTCGAATACCCGTCTGTTGTGCTGCCGTCTTCCGCTTTTCGCGATTCCGTATTCGATTTCGGCGACCACGACCGAAGAGAGAAAGATGGCGTCGGCGGGGATGCCCTCCAGTCGGTCGGCAAGCCCGGGCCGTTGCTTGCTCATCGCAATCAGGATGTTCGTGTCGAGGAGAAACCGCATGTCAGCGTTCCAGATCGACGTCGTCCAGCGGGAGTTCGGCGATCTGCGGCAGATCGAGCCCGCCGAGCGCCCAGGCCGCCCGGAACACGTCAACAGCGGCACGCATGGTTCGCGGCTCCGGCACCAGTCGGGCTACCGGCTTGCCGCGCCTTGCGATCACGATTTCCTCGCCGGCCTCCACACGCCCCACGAGCGCGGACAGGTGCGCCTTGGCCTCCGCAATCGCAACCCGCCTCATGGCCACCTCCACACCCCGGCACTTTTGAAATGACCAACATGGTCAAATCAAGTGTAGGTCGCCGGAAGGCATCGCGTCAACGGTCGGCCGATCAACGCCGCGGCCGTTCAGTCGCCGGGGCCTGTCCGTCGGCCTTTTGGTCTCCGCTTTGGCGGACGAGGTCGGTGCTCGTGGCGATGCAGGTCTGCCAGCAACTCCGGTCGGCACTGGGAAAAATACGCCGGCAACCCGATCCTGCCCGTGGACCCGCTGGCCCCGAAGCGGTCGAGCGCCACGCTCGTCCTCGACGGCACGCGGCACCGGCTGTACACGACGCACCCCGACGTCCGCGTGCAGTTCTCCCGCGACCCGGTCAGGCCCGACTGTCGCTGACGCCGA
>JBIKKQ010000085.1:0-14801 GCA_044360305.1 Pirellulales bacterium | reverse complement strand
GCGGCAGATTGTGAGGCTTTCGTGAGGGCCGAAAAGGCCGTGGCGCCAAGGCCGGAAAAAACCGGCCGCCGGCCGCGTCGGCAGTGTCACGTCGGCAGTGTCCGGACGTGGGCGGCGGCGATCACGAGGCCGGCGGCGGGGCGAAGCCGCGGCGCAGGGTGTTTTCGGTGATGGTCCGCGGCACCACGAACTGCAGCAGGTAGTCGGGGCCCCCGGCCTTGCTGCCGATGCCCGACATGCGGAAGCCGCCGAACGGCTGCCGGTGGACGAGCGCCCCGGTGATCCCGCGGTTGAGATAGATGTTGCCCGCCGCGAGCGACTCGCGGGCCGCCGCCAGGTGGGCCGGGCTGCGGGAGAACACGCCGGCGGTCAGGGCGTAGGGGGTGTCGTTGGCCAGCGCCAGTGCGTGGTCGAAGTCGCGGGCCCGGAAGACGGCGACCACCGGCCCGAAAATCTCCTCCTGGCCGAGCGGCCCGGCGGCATCGACGTCGGCGAACACGTGGGGGCCGACGAACCAGCCCCGGTCGGCGAGCGGGCCGGCGTCCACCGCGACCACCGTGCGGCCGCTGCGCCGGCCCAGTTCGACGTACCGCCGGACCCGGTCCCGAGCCTCCTCGTCCACGAGCGGCCCGACCCGCGTGCCCGGATCGGAGGCCGGTCCGACCGGCAGGCCGCGGACCGCGCCGGCGAGCCGGGCGAGGAAGGCGTCGTAGACCCGGTCGAGGACGATCACCCGCGAGCAGGCGGAGCACTTTTGTCCCTGGAAGCCGAAGCCGCTCTGGACGACCGCGAGCACCGCCTCGTCGAGGTCGGCGTCGTCGTCGATCACGATCGCATTCTTGCCGCCGAGCTCGGCGATGACGCGGACGATCCGCCGGCTGCCGTCCGCGGCCGACGACTCGGCGGCCGCCCGGTTGATCGCCAGCCCGACCGCCCGCGAGCCGGTGAAGGCGACGAGCGCCGTGTCGGGATGGGCGACGAGTGCCGGCCCCACCTCCTCGCCGCGGCCGGGCAGAAAGGCGAGCGCCGCGCCGGGCACGCCCGCCTCGAGGAGGATGTCGTGGAGGCCGAGTCCGACGAGCGACGACTGCTCGGCCGGTTTCATGACCACCGTGTTGCCGGTGACGAGCGCCGCCGTCGTCATGCCCGCGAGGATCGCGAGGGGAAAATTCCAGGGCGCGATGACCACGGCCACGCCGCGCGGCCAGAAGCCGCCGGCGTTCTCCTCGCCGGGCACGTCCACCCGGCGCGGGACGGCGAGACGCTCCGCCTCGCGGGCGTAGTAGAGGCAGAAATCGATCGCCTCGGCGACGTCGGCGTCGGCCTCGCGCCACGGCTTGCCGACCTCGAACACCTGCAGGGCCGCGAGGTCGAACCGGCGGCGCTGCATGATCGCCGCCGCGGCCCGGAGGATGGCGGCCCGGCGTGGCGTGCCGAGGCCGCGCCAGCCGGGCAGGGCGGCGCTGCAGGTCGCGACGGCGCGGGCCGCGTCGCCGGGCGTCGCCGCCGACACCGTCGCCAGCAAACGGTTCGTCGTCGAGGGATCGAACCGCGGGAAGCGGTCGGCCCGCTCCTCGCGAACGCCGCCGATGACGACCGGCACGACCGTGGCCGGGCCGGCGTCGAACCGGCTGCGGGCCGCGTCGATCGCCTGCTGGAACGCCGTCCGCGCCGCCTCGTTGGCGAAATCGGTGAGCGGTTCGTTGCGAAACTCAGCGGCGTCAGCCGCGGCGGCCCGGTCGGTCGCGTCCTCGACTGCGGCCGCGGCGTGTGCCGGCGGCTCTGGCGGGGCGAGCAGCGTCTCGGGGGGCACGTGCTTGATGAAGCCGGCGCGGAGGAACGACTCGTTGGAGGAGTTTTCCAGCAGCCGGCGGACGAGGTAGGCCATCCCCGGCACGAGCTGGCCGTAGGGCATATAGACCCGCAGCCGCCAGCCGGCCGCCACGACGGCATGCTTCTCCGGGTCGCCCATGCCGTAGAGCATCTGCATCTCGACCGCGTTGCGTGGGAGCCCGAGCCGCTCGGCGACGGCCATGCCGTGGGCCAGCGAGCGGAGGTTGTGGCTGCCGACCGCGGTCCGCAGGGCATCGGCGTTTTCCAAAGCAAAGGTCGTGGCGGCCTCGTAGCAGGCGTCGGTCTCCCACTTCCGTTCCCACACCGGCACGGGCCAGCCGGCGGCGCCGGCGAGGATCGTCTCGTGGTCCCAGTAGGCGCCCTTCACGAGCCGGACCCAGACCGGCGTGCCGCGCCGCCGGGCCCAGTCGGCGAGGGCCGCGAGGTCGCGCGGCGCCTCCTTGAGATAGCACTGGACCACGATGCCGCAATGCGGCCAGTCGCGAAACTCCGCCTCGTCGGCGATGCGCCGGAAGATGGCGAACGTCAGATCCTTGGTGGCCCGGCTCTCCATGTCCACGTGCACCTGCGCTCCCGCTGCGCGGGCCCGGCGCCACAGCGGCCTGAGCCGGGCGAGCACCCGGTCGGCGGTGCCCTGCGGGTCGATGGCGTCGAAGCGGCTGTCGAGCGCGGAGAGCTTGAGCGACAGGTTGACCCGGGGCAGCGGGCCGTCGGGGCCGTCGTCGATCCGCGGGTCGTGCGGCCATGCCGCGGCCCGGCCCGGCAGTTCCTCGAGGAGCTGCATGTAGGCCTGCGCGTAGGCGTCGGCCTCGGCCTCACTGGTCACCGCCTCGCCGAGCAGGTCGAGCGTGAACGCCCGGTGCCGGTGCCGCTCGGCCAACGCCGCCCGGGCGGCCTCGGCCGGGGTGGCGCCGGCGATGAACCGCCGGGCCTGGGCGAGCACCGCAGCCCGCACGGCCCGGGCCGCGAACGGGGCGAGCACGCCGGTGCGGGCGGCCTGGAAGGCGAGCCGCAGCGGGCTCGGCAGCCGGGCGAGCGTGTCGTCGTCGATGTATTCGCGGACGTGCCGGTCGATCGCCGCCGCGTCGCCGAGCATCGGCATGCAGTCCACGAGTCGGAACAGCCTGACCTTGAGGTCGTCGTCGTGCGTCGCCCACTCGCCGGCCTGCTGAACCCACCAGTCGGGCGAGGCCGGCGTCGGCTCGGCGGCGTGCGCGGCTGCGAGCAGTTCGCGGCCGAGTTCCTGCGTGCGCGTCTCGATGCCCGCGAGGTCACGGGCCGACAGTCGGCTGGGGAGCAGGGAAGCAAAGGCCGTGGTGCTCGTCATGGGAATGGTCCGCGGGGTGGCGTGCAGGCGAACGGCATGCCGCGGGCGCTGCCGGCCAACGGCGCAGAATTCTAACGATTCGAACAATTGTCCTTGCGGCTTCTGCGTGGAAAGGGGGTGCCCCTACCAGGACGCCGGGCTATGGAAGCAAGCGAAGGCTTGGATGCCGAAGCGCAGCGGACATGCAGTGAACGAAGGCCCGGAGGGCCGTAGAGAACGTCCGGCGTTCCTGGGAGGGGCAGCCCCTTCTGCCGTGAAAAACAGGGCACACGAGCTTTCGTCCATGGTTTTGCCGCGGGCGTGGTAGACTGGGGCATCGCGTCGGGCAGGGTTGCCAGGCGCACGCCACGGACTTGCAGCCTCGGCACGTGAACTCACCGTCAGGACAGGCGTTGGCCGGCTCGGTCGCGGTGCTGGACGCTCCCGGGCCGCTCGTGCTTCCGGCCCTGTTGCTCTGCGATTTCGGACACCTGGCCCGGGAAGTCACCCGGCTCGAGGAGGCCGGTGCCCGGGCCCTGCACCTGGACGTCATGGACGGCCGGTTCGTGCCCCAGTTGACCTACGGCTCGGTGGTCGTCGAGGCGGTCCGGCGGGCGGCCCGGGTGCCGATCGAGGTCCACCTGATGATCGAGGAGCCGGAGCGGACGATCGCCGACTACGCCCGGCTCGGCGCCGACGTGCTCACGGTCCACGTCGAATCGTCCGCCGACCCGCGGGCCCTGCTCCGGGCGATCGCCGCCCTCGGCCCCCGGGCCCACCTCGCCATCAGCCCCGGCACGCCGGTGGACCGCATCGAACCGCTGCTCGACGTCTGCGACGGCGTCCTCGTGATGAGCGTCGAGCCGGGGTATGGCGGCCAGCCGTTCGATCCGCGGGCGGTCGCCAAAATCGCCCAGCTCGCCGAACTGCGTCGCCGGGACGGCAGCCGGTTTCGCATCGGCGTGGATGGTGGCATCGGCGTCGAGACCGTGGCGGCGGTGGCCGGCGCCGGCGCCGAGTTGATCGTGGCCGGCAGCGCCGTCATCCGCTCCGCCAACTACGCCCGGGCGATCGCCGAATTGGAAGGCATCGCCCGCGCCGCCGCCTGACCCGACACCCGTGGAGCATCCTCCGCCGACATGCCAGAACAGCTGATCCTGATCCGTTCCGCCCCGACCGACTACGACCTTCAGGGGCGGATCCGCGGCACGCTCGACATCCCGCTGTGCGCCGCCGGCAACGCCGAAGCGGAGCGGCTCGGCGCCGCCGCGGCCAGCCGGGGGATCGACACGATCTACGCGGCGGCCAGCGGCTGCGCGGTCGAGACGGGCCGGATCGTCGCCGCCGCCTGCGGGCTGCGGCTGCGCCGGCTGCCGCGGCTGCAGAACCTCGATCAGGGACTGTGGCAGGGGATGCTGATCGACGAGATCCGGCGCAAGCAGCCGCGGCTGCATCGGCAATGGCAGGACAATCCGTGGGCCGTCGCCGCTCCCGAGGGGGAGCTCGTCGAGGAGGCCTGCGAGCGGGTTGCGACGGCGCTGGACAAACTCGTCAGGCGGCACCCCGTCGGCCGGGTGGCCCTGGTCGTGCCGCCGCCGCTCGACAGGATCATCGGCTGGGTCGTCGCGGCGGAACCGCTCGGGGATCTGTGGGATGGTGATCCGCAGCGGCCAAACCCGCTCGAACTTCCGATGGCGGCCCAGTGGCGTCCGGCGTCGGCCCGGCGGCAGCCCCAGGCCCTCTGACCGTTCCTCCCGAGGGCTCCCCGGCCGGCCTCGCGGCCGGGACATTCCGGCGCAGCACGCCCGGGGGCGTTCGGGCTACACTGCCGGACGTCGTCACCCGGTTGCCCGTCCCGATTCCCCATACCCCGCTGCATGACGCATGGAACGCCGCCGAACCACCGCGGCCGCCCCCGCCGACAGGGCCGCCGAGCCCCAGGCCCCGAGGCATCCGTCCCGGGATCACAACCCGGCCGACGGCCGTGATCCGGCCGTGCCGTCCCGCTCCGGCCCCCGGGCCAAGCGCGGCGTGCCCGAGGGGCTGTGGCTCAAGTGCGGCGGCTGCGGGGCGACGATCTACCGCAAGGAAGCCGAGGAACTGCTCAACGTCTGCCCGCAGTGCGGCTACCACTGGTACGTCTCCGCCCCGCAGCGGATCGAGCAGCTCCTCGACGCGGGTACGTTCGAGGAGTGGGATGGCAACCTGCGGCCCACCGACCCGCTCGGGTTCCGCGACAAGAAGCCCTACGCCGAGCGGCTCGTCGCCGAGCAGCGCCGGACCGGGCTCTCCGACGCAGCCCTCACCGGCAGCGGCATGATCCGGGCCCGGCGGGTGGCCTGCGGCGTGACCGATTCGTCGTTCATCATGGGCTCGATGGGGAGCGTCGTCGGCGAGCGGCTGACCCGGCTCGTGGAGCGGGCCACCGCCGAGCGGCTGCCGCTGATCATCATCAGCGCCTCAGGCGGCGGCGCCCGGATGCATGAGGGCATCCTGTCGCTGATGCAGATGGCGAAGGTGTCGGCGGCACTGGCCCGCTACGCCCAGGCCGGCGGCCTGTTCATCTCGGTGCTCACCAATCCGACGATGGGGGGCGTGGCCGCCAGTTTCGCCTCGCTCGGGGATTTGTGCTTCGCCGAGCCGCGGGCCCTGATCGGCTTCGCCGGCCCGCGGACGATCAAGGCCACGATCCGGGTGGAACTGCCCAAGGGCTTTCAGACGAGCGAGTTTCTCCTCGAGCACGGGTTCATCGACCGGATCGTGGCCCGCAAGGATCTGAAGAGCGAGATCGCCCGGGCGATCGACTACTGCGGGGCCTGAACCGCGGGGCTGCCATCGCCTCACGGCCTGGGCCGCGCCGCTGCCGCGAATGCGGCGGCGGCCCGTGGTTCAGCCGAAGCGGGCGAGGGCGTAGGACTTCTTGCCCGACCGGAGCACGAGCGTCGTCGCGCCGGCGAGGTCGGCTGCGGTCAGGCGATGGCCGACGTCGGCGATCCGCCGGTTGTTGACCGCCACGCCCCCCTGCTCGATCGTCCGCCGGGCGGCGCTCGCCGAGGCCGCCAGGCCCGTCGCCTTCAGCGCCTCGATGAGCGGCAGGCCGACATCGAGCATTGCCCGGGGGAAGGTGTGGCTGGGAACGTCGGCGAAGATTTCCGCCAGGGCATCGTCGTCGAGGCTGGCGATCTCGGCGCCGAAGAAGATCGCCGTGGCCTGCCGAGCCGCAGCCAGCCCGCTCGGGCCGTGCACGAGCCGCGTCAGTTCCTCGGCCAGCCGCTTCTGCGTGTCGCGGGCCGCCGGGTCCGCGGCCCGCTTCGCGTCCATGTCCCGAATCTCCTCCATGGGGAGTTCGGTGAGCCGCAGCAGGCAGCGGCCGGCATCGGCGTCGTCGAGATTGATCCAGTATTGGTAGAAGCGGTAGGGGCTCGTGCGCCGCGGGTCGAGCCAGATCGCGCCGGCGGCCGTCTTCCCCATCTTCGTGCCGTCGGCCTTGGTCAGCAGCGGGCAGGTGATGCCGTGCAGGTCGCGCGACCGGAGCCGGCGGCCGAGTTCGATCCCGGCGGTGATATTGCCCCACTGGTCGCTGCCCCCGATCTGCACCCGGCAGTCGAGGGCGTCGGAAAGGTGGACGAAGTCCCAGGCCTGGAGGAGCATGTAGCTGAATTCGGTGAACGAGATGCCCCCCTCCCGGTCGAGCCGGCTGCGGACCGAGTCCTTGGCGAGCATCTGCGCCAGCGGCACGTGCTTGCCGACGTCGCGGAGGAAGTCGAGGAAGCCGACGCCGCGCATCCAGTCGGCGTTGTCCACGACGTGCACGGGCTGGCCGACGTCGGCCAGCAGGCCGCGGATCTGCCGCTCGACGCCGGCGATGTTGGCGGCGAGATCGGCGGCCGAGAGCAGGCTGCGCTCCTCGCTGCGGCCGCTCGGGTCGCCGATCATGCCGGTGGCGCCGCCGACGAGCGCCACTGGCTCGTGGCCGGCGGCGGCCACGCGGCGCAGGAGGACGAGGGCCACGAGGTGGCCGACGTGGAGGCTGTCGGCCGTGGGGTCGAAGCCGGCGTAGACCCGCCGGCCCGGCGTTCCCAGCCAGGCCCGCAACGCCGCCGGGTCGGTGGACTGCTGGACGAGGCCGCGGGCCTCGAAGTCGGCGAGCAGGTCGGGTGCGGAATGCATGGGTCGGGCCTATCTCCAGATGTCGTCGCCGGCGAACGGGTGGGCGGGGCCGGCGAGCTTCGGGGCGGGGAGCGCCCCGAGGGTCCGTTCGGCGAGCCGCAGGTCGTCGGGCGAGGTGATCTTGAGATTCAGCGGCGAACCGGGCACGACCGTGACCCGCTGCCCGACCGCCTCGACGAGCTGGGCCTCGTCGGTCGGCTGCGTGGCATGGCCGGCGGCGAACGCCCGCTCCAGCAGGTCGCGGGCGAAGACCTGCGGCGTCTGTGCCTCCCACAGGCCGCTGCGGTCCACGGTCTCGACGACGGTGCCATCCGCCCCGACCCGCTTGAGCGTGGCGACGACCGGGGTGCCGAGGATCGCGGCCCCGTCGCGGACGCCCGCCGCGAACACCCGGTCGATCCAGGCCTGTGCCAGGCAGGGGCGGGCGGCGTCGTGGATCACGACCATGTCGATCTCCGGTCGCAGCTTCTCCAGGCCGCGGCGCACCGAGTCGGCCCGCTGACCGCCCCCTTCGGCGAGCGTGATGCCCATGAACGCCAGGGTGGCGCCGAACTTCTCGACGAACGCCTCGCGGTCCTCCGGGGCCACGACCACCACGAGCTGCTTGACGTCGTCCCGGTCGAGGAACTTTTCGGCCGAGTGGAGCCATACCGGCCGGCCGGCCAGCGGCGCGAACGGCTTCTTGTAGCCCGTGGTGCCGAAGCGGCTGCTCTGCCCGGCCGCGGCGAGGATCACTCCGAATCGGGGCATGACACCGCCGCGCGGGTGAGAACGCGATCGACCGCCCGATCCATCGCCGTCCGGATCGCCAGCTTGAGCACCGGCTTGTCGTGGATCCAGGCGGCGAAGGACTCGCCGCGGGCGATGTACAAATCACGGAACCCCGCAGGCGCCTCGGTCAGGAGCCAGTGGCGGAAGATGATCCAGCGTGGGTTATCGTCGCCGTACACTTCGCGGGCCACCCAGCAGCCATTCGGTGTGCCGTCGGCCACTCCAACGCCGCCACCCGCTCCAACGGCAGCCGCTCCGCCCGCCGCAGCTCCACCGGCCGCGACGCCCGCTCCCGCCGCCGCTCCGCCGGCCGCGACGCCCGCTCCCGCCGCCGCTCCGCCGGCCGCGACGCCCGCCCCAGCCGCCGCTCCACCGGCTGCGACGCCCGCTCCGCCCGCCGCACCGCCGGCCGCTGCAGGACCAGCGGCGGCGACACCGCCCCCTCCTCCGGCCGCGGTTCCGCCCCCACCAAACTGCTGCACCTGCCCAACGGTCGAGAACAGGGGCGTGGCCGTGACGCGGACATACCGCCGGTCGGCCGAGACCACGGCACGGGCGAAGAGATTCACGCCCTCCGGAAGCACCGAAACCTGCGGTTGGTAGCCGACCACGCCGTTGCGGCCGAAGCCGGGGAATCCCGGGCCGCCGGCACCCGGGTTTGACCGCGGACTGTCGGCCATCGACGCCGCGACCGCCGGGTCGGCGAGCGATGTCAACTGCTGGGCGAGCACCGTCTTGGTGACGTGCTGCTGCACGACGACATCCTGGGCGATCTGGGCGTCGAGCAGCGGTTCGCGCCGCCTCCCGTCGGGAAGTTCGATGGTCAGGGTTTGCTCGTTCCCCGCCAGCCGCAGCGGCGACGTCTTCGTCTCCTCGTTCGCCGCCCGCGCCCGCACGGTCGTCCTCACGGTCACGGTGTCGGCCGCGACCTTGCCGAACACCCGGCGCACGAGAATCCGGTAACGTCCCGGAAACGCCTCGGCCACCACATACCGCTCCTTGTGAATCTTGCCGCTGCGGTCCTGCCCCGCGGCGTCGTCGGCCAGAAGCACGCCGCCGGAGAGCGTCCGCGGCGTGGACCGCGAGCAGACCGAGCCGGTGGGCTCCTCGATGAACACGTCGACGTCGGCATCGCCGGTCCAGGAGATTTCGACGACGAGATCGCGGACGAGCGCCCGGTCGGCGGCGGCCTCGAGGGCGGCCGCCTCCTCCTTGCGGCCCGCCTTCTTCAGCGAATCGATCGTGCTTTTGGCGATCCGGCCGGCGCGGATGGCGAGGTCCCGCTGCGCCGCCGGCCACTCGTGCGCCAGCACGCCCGGGCACGCCCAGAGCAGCGTGGCCACGTCTTCGCGCTCGGCGGCCAGCGTCATCGCGAGGGCGTAGGCCTCGGAATTCGTCGGCTCGAGGCGGGTGATGCGTCGACAGATGCGGATCGCCTGTTCGGGGAATCCGAGCCGGGCAAGGTACCGGGCAAGGGTCGCCAGTTCGGTGGGGCCCGAGGCGAAGTCGGCGCTCGAGAGCAGCACCCGCTCCACGTCGCTGCGGGGCCGCCCGGCAGCCTCCGTGACCAGTGCCAGGGCCTCGTACATCCACGGCTCGGCGTGTCCGCCGGCGATCGCGGCCGCAATCAGGTCGGCCGCCTTGCCGAACTCCTTTTGCGCCCCGAGCCAGGCGGCCGAATTCCGCAGCTGCGCCAGTCGCCGGCGGTACTCACGGTCGTCGGTCGGCTTCGCATCGGGCTTTCCGGCAGTGGAGAGATAATCGCGAACCGCCGCCGGCAGGTCCTGCGCGTCGAGAACATTCGCCGGCAGCCCGATCGCCTCGGCGACCACTCGATCCTCCTGATCCGGTTGCTGGGCCTTGGCCGCCCCCGCCGGGTTGGCTCCGGCCGGCACCGATGCCGGCTTCTCTCGGCGGGCCAGATGCTGCACCGCACCGGACACCTGGAAATGCCCGCCGGCCCGGGGCTGTGCCCGCTCCATCCGCGGCACCACGACGATGTCCATCAACATCCGGACACCACGCCTCGACACCGGGCGTTCGTGAAGCCAATCGGCGAACGCCTCGCCATGGGCGATGTAGAGATCGCGGAGCCAGCGCGGGGCTTCCGAGGTGAGCCAGCCGCGGAACACGAGCCAACGCGGATCGTGCGGGCCGTAGACTTCACGGGCAACCCAGCAGATGCCGCCCATGCCACCCATGCCCATCCCCATGCCGCCCATGCCACCCATGCCACCCATACCGCCCATGCCACCCATGCCGCCGCCCATGCCGCCGCCCGCGCCGCCGAGTCCGCCGCCCATCTGGAAGGGGTTGATGCCGCTCTGCGGGTTGATCGGGAGCACCAGGTCGCCCACCGGGTAGACCTTGACGACCAGTTCGTCGGCGGCCTTCTCCTTGGTCGTGATCTTGAGCACCTCGTCCTTGACGATGTAGGTGAGATCGATGTCGCCGAGAAGGATCCGCAGGGCCGATCGCAGCGTGACGCCCGATACCGTTCGGCTGATCGTCGTCTCCACGTCGATGCCCGCATCCTCGAGCGCCTTCTGGTCGACTTGGATCTCGTTGTCCGTGAGGTCGCCGATCTGGCGCAGCACCTCCCGCAGCGGGGTCTCAGTGAAGTCCAGCGGCTGTGGCAGTTTATTCGCCAGCGATTCGTAGATCTTCTGCTCCGAGGTTCCCGGCTTGCTCAGGTCGACCGACTTGAACCGCTTCCGCTTCTCGGTGATCTCCCGCCACCGGGCGGCGTCGGGGTAGATGATCGGCGGCTCGTCGGGGAACGGAATCGCGGCCACGTCCACCAGATGCAGGCAGTCCATGAAACCGCGTTCTTGGTCACGCTTCACCCGGGCGTTCTCGGCGTCGTAATCCAGGATCCGCGCGACGATCGGCGCGGTTCGGCCGACGACGCGGGCCGTCATCGGGATCGGGTAGTTGGCGTAGATGTCGCCGGTCTCCCGGCCGATCTCCTCGCCGATCAGCCGGTCCGCGGTCCGGAATGCGAGCGTCGGCTCCTCGCCGCCGATCACGGCCTCGCCGTTGACGACCTGGGGATAGCGCTCCGCCTGGTGGTATCCGATTCGCAAGCCCTCCTGCACGAGCGTGTTGTAACGCTCCATCAACTGCTTGATCTTGGCCTCGCGGCGGTCGATGTCGCGGACGAGCGCGTCGCGCTCCCGGCCGATCCGGGCGGTGCGTTCGGCCGCCAGGTCGCGGTCGAGTTTTTCCTGTGACTTCACCGTCGCCTCGCGAATCCGCGCCTCCAAATTGGCGAGGAGCGAGCCGCGGGTCTGTGCATCGAGGTCGGCGTCGAGCCGGATCCGGTCCTGGACCTCCTTGAGATCGGTGCGGGCCCGTTCCGGATCGGTGGTGGAGAGCTGCCTGGCATCGCGGATCCGGACGGCGGTCTCCCTCTCGAGTTGCTGCGCCCGAACACGGCGCATCGCCTCCAGTTCGGCGAGATCGCCGTCCGCGGGGGCGGGTGGTTCGAATCCGGGGGCCGGGGGGGGCGGTGTGACGGCCTCGGCGCCCCGCTGGGCCACCGTGCGCACCAGGTCCGCGGCTCGGTTGTCGGGGTCGCGCCGGAGCGACGCCTGGGCGAGACGGAGCGCGGACGCGTGCGATCCGGCCGCCTCCGCCTGCCGGGAGAGCGCGGCGAGCGTGGCCGCCTCACCGATGATCGCGGCGCGGGAGAGTTCCAGTCCCTCGCGGCCGACGAGCGGCAGGAAGATGCCGCCAGTTTCGCGGCCGTTGCGGGCGAGCTCCGCAAGGAAGGCGTTGTCGTCCTTGGCGGCAGGCGTGGGCAGGGAAAGACGGACGGCCCGCCGGCCCCCGTCGGCATCGACGCTGAACTCGAGCGTCGCATCCCGCGGCGAACCCTCGACGATGACGATCGACTCGCGGTCGGCCCGCAACGGCGGCAGCGTCGTGGGGAGCATGCGCGGCCTGGCCTGACCGGCCGCGGCGAGGGCGACGTCCTCGGGCCAGGTGACGGTCTGCACGGCGAAGCCGCCGGCGCGGGCCCCGGCCACGTTCGCCTCACTCCGCGGACTGGTCCCCGTCGCCGTGCCGGTCTCGGTATCTTCCGCGGGAATGACGAGCATGCCTCCCGTGCCGTGGGCGAGCGCGGCGAGCAGGGGCCAGTCGACCTGCGGGCCAATGCCGACACTGGTCACCGCGATGCGCCGGGATCGCAGCGTGGCGAGCGCATCGGCAAATTCCGTCGGATCGACGCCCTCGACGCCGGGGCCGTCGCCGACGTAGACGATGGCCCTCGGTCGGTCACCCGTGCCGAATAGTTCGGCCGCTTTTTGGAGGCCTCGGACAAGGTCGGTGGACCCGAGCGGGGTGCGGGCCTCCAGAGCCTTCAGGCCGCGGGTCATCTCCGGACCGCGGGCCGGGCCGAATTCGCCTGCCAGCGGCGTGCAGTCGACGTCGATGGCGGCCAGGCTAAAACGGTCGCCGGCGCGGGCCGCGTCCAGCAGGCCGGCCACGGCATCCAGGCCGCGGCGACGAAAGTGGCCCAACTGACTGGCGGACGTGTCGAACAGCAGCACGACGTCGGTGGCCCGCGGCGCCAAGCCGGCGGCGGCCTTCAGGCCGAACGCACTGACGCCGCCGTCGGCGAAGTCCGTTGATCGCGCGGCCGCGGCCGCCGCGACGGGCTGGAATCGTTCCGCGAAGGAAACGACGACGTCGGGATGGGCGGCCAGCGCGGACTGCAGCATCGCGGAGCAGACGACGATCGCGAGGGGGGGCAGGACGCGCAGGCTGGGGGAGTTCATGGGATTCGCTCCAAGGTGGGAACGGTCGGTCTGCCGCTGTCAAGCATAGATTCGCAGGCGGGTTCCCGCCAACACCGATTCGGGGAAGGAACAGCCCCGGCAAGGCCGCGCAGGGGCGACACAACACGCCGGTTTCGGCCTTGGGGTTTCCGCAGGGCGGAGCGATACTTGCAGGTATCGGGATGGTGGGTCGGTCAGCCATAGGCGTTCGGCACACTGCCGGCCGTTTTCACAAGGCGATGGGCTGCATGCACAGACCGCTGGAAACGTCGCCATGCCCCCCGGGTATGCGTGCCACCCTCGTCGCGGTCGGCAGTGCGATCCTCCTGGGCATCCCCCTGCCGGCCGCCGGGCAAACGCCGTCGGCCCTGCCGTCTGCAGCGACGCCCGCGGCCGATCCGGGCCGGACATTCACCCCGGAGGAGCGGACGAACATCGCCGTCTATGAGGCGGTCAACCGGAGCGTGGTCAACATCAACACCAAGGCCACGGTGGCGACGGGGTTGCTGCTGATCGAGGTGCCGTCGGACGGTGCCGGCTCGGGGATCGTCCTCGACAACCGAGGGCACGTGCTCACCAACTTTCACGTCGTGGACGGGGCCCGCGAGATCCAGGTGCTGCTGTTCGACGGTTCGTCCCACGCGGCCAGCGTGGTCGGCTTCGATCCGGAGACCGACGTGGCGGTGGTCAAGGTGGATGCGCCCGCCGACCTGCTCCAGCCAGTGGCGTTCGGCACGTCCAACGACCTCCGGGTCGGCCAGCGGGTGTTCGCGATCGGGAATCCGTTCGGCCTCGAACGGACGCTGACGACCGGGATCATTTCCAGCCTCAATCGGTCGCTCCCGACGCGAACCGGGCGGACGATCAAGTCGATCATCCAGACCGACGCCGCTATCAACCCCGGCAACTCGGGGGGGCCGCTGCTCGACAGCAGCGCCAGGTTGATCGGCATGAACACGGCGATTGCCAGCCGCACTGGGCAAAGCGCCGGCGTCGGGTTCGCGATCCCGGTCGGCACGCTCGCCCGGATCGTGCCGCAGTTGATCAAGCGGGGGCGGGTGATCAGGCCCGACGCCGGGATTTCGCAGGTCTATCAGGCGGACGCCGGGCTCGTGGTGGCCACGCTCTCGCCGGGCGGCCCCGCGGAACGGGCCGGCATTCGTGGTTTTCGCGTGGTCCGGGAGCGCCGGCGGCAGGGGCCGTTCATGGTGGAGACCGAGCGGCTCGATCGGTCTGGAGCGGATGTGATCGTTGCCGTGGCGGGGCAGGCGGTGCGGTCTGCGGACGATTTTCTGTCGGCCGTGGAATCGAAGAACCCGGGCGAGAACGTGCTGATCACGGTCCAACGCGAGGGCCACCGGCTCGATATTCCGCTGGTTCTCGACGCTTCCAAATAGGATTTCGCCGCGGCAGGGCATCGATGCCACCGCTGGCCGAACCCTCTGCCGGCCGCCTCCGTAGAGAGTGAATTCGACGGCCATTGGCCGCCGATACCCCGTGGCCGCCCCGGAGCGGCCGGCCATTTTTTTGAGGCCTGTTGACGCCGTCGGCGGGCCTGCTATGCTTGGGGGCTCTTCACGGCCGCCCACGCGGATTGGCCGTGCAGAACGGATCTTTGACAATTCGGCAGTTGATCTCTTTTGGTTTCGGCCGGCACGCGATCGTGACCGGCAAGTGACCGTGAAGTTGGGCAACCGACTGATCGATCACGAACCATGGATTCAAAGCACAGATCGAATCTCTTCTCGAGATTCAGGCGAATCAACGCCAAGGCCGCCTCGGTGGCCGTGGCATGACGAACCAATCAATTGAAGGGTTTGATTCTGGCTCAGAGTGAACGTTGGCGGCGTGGATTAGGCATGCAAGTCGAGCGAGAACCGTAGCAATACGGGGACAGCGGCGAAAGGGACAGTAAT
>JBIKKQ010000252.1:0-4182 GCA_044360305.1 Pirellulales bacterium | reverse complement strand
CCGGTCTCGTCGTCGATCCACTGGGCGACCAGGAGCCGGCCGATCGGCCGGCCGCGGTACCAGCGGAGCGAGATCCCGTCGGCCTCGCTCTCCAGCACGGTCGTCTCTCCATCGGTCCCGGCGAGCCTGCCGATCTCGACGCGGCCCGTGGCGGCGAAGCGATGGCGATTGCCGGCGCTGGCCGCGGCGAGCGTGTTCTGCCAGCCCCGGTCGGCCGCCACGGCGAACCGCCGCCGTCCGGTCAGTGGCCCTCCCGGCGACCAGTCGATGACGTGCCGCGCGAAGTCATAGCCGTAGTCGAGTTCGGCGACGAAGGCGGCATGGTCGCGGGCCGCCCGGGCCGCGTCCCAGCCGGGCTGGGCGGCGAGCCGCTCCGTGAGCCGCCCGTCGAGCGGGCCGCGTTCCACGGCGGCGAACACGCGGGCGTGGGCGGGATGGCCGGCGAGGAAGGCGACGGCGGCCCAGCTCGCGGCGTAGGCGGCGATCTCCTGGTGGCCCACCGGCGCGGCGAACACCTGGTCGAGCGACAGCGTCCGGCCCGCGGCGGCGGCTGCCCGCAGGTGCTCGATCCGGCCGAGCTGCTCGACGTCGGACTTCCGTGCAGGGATCGGCGTCGGCTCGAACCGGGGCACGCCGTCGGCACCGGTGTCGAGCCTGTGCGTGGCGAGATACTCGGCGATTCCCTCGGTGTACCACTCCGGCGTGTGGAGATCACGAACGGTGATCGTCAAGGCGTGGACGCCCTCGTGGAGGAGGAGGTGGCGGCGGTACGTCGGGTTGGACTGATCCGCCACCCAGAAGCGGTTGCCGGCGCAGAAGGCGTTCTGGAACGCGGCCACCGTGTCCGGCAGGAGGCCGGCGGCCCGAAACTTCTCCCGGTCCACGACGAGGCAGCCGAGGCCGCGCCACGCGCCGACCGCCCCGGCGTCGAGGCCGTAGTGGCGGCACCAGCAGGCGAAGGCCTCGTCGAAGATCCTCGGGAGATCGGCGACGCCGTCCCCCGGACGGTCGGGCCTGTCGGTGACCAGCGCGAGGTGCCGCGACTCCAGCACCCGCAGGCCGGCCCGGCGGGCCGCCGCCACGAGCGGGCGGACGTCGGTGACGTCGCCGGCGTCCGTCCGCCAAGCCGGGAACGCTGCGACGACCGCCAGGACGATGACAAGCCTGCATGCCGACGTGGTTTGCATGTCTCCCAGTTCACCCAGTCTGCGCCGCCACGACAAGGCGTGATCGACGGTCGGCCTTTGCCTGCACCGACGGGGGGCTTTATTCCGATGGCAACCGGCGGCTGCGGGTGCGGACGAGCCGCGGCGACGCCGGGAGAACGGTCAGGTGCGGCAGGGAAGCCGACGAACGATGCGGACGCGTGGGCTGGTTGCAGCCGCGGTGCTGGCGTGCGTCGCCGTCTGCCGGCCGATGCATGGCGAGGAAAGCCCCGATGCCGGCGCGGCCAGCGTGAGCGCCTGGGCCACGGGGGGCGGTTCGGCCGCGGCCCGGCCGGGCGAGTCCGGTTCCGCTGCTGGGGGCATCGCGCAGGCGACGCCCTGGCCGGCCTATGTGATCCAGGGGGGCACCATTCCCCCCGACTGGAAGCCGCAGCCGATTCCCATCAACGGCATCGGTCCCGACGGCCGGCCCACCGTCCACTACTACGCGCCGACGTACACGTTCACCTACCAGATCGGCCCGCCGGTGTTCGCGGTGCCGCCGGCGCCCGTGGTCAATCGTGCGCCGGCCGCGTATCAACAGCCTGCGCCGTATCAGTACGCCGCCGGCCCGTACCCGCCCGCGGCCTACGCGCCGAACTACTACCCGCCGAACGCCTATCCCACGCCGGTCAATCAGTCGGTCGCACCGCCGACGATTGCCAACTACGCGCCCGCCGCCGCGGCTCCGGTGCCGCAGCAGGCCTTGGTGCCGATGAATCAGCCGGCCGACGGCTGGGCCTCGGCTCAGTCTCCGGCCCAGTTCCCAGTCCAAGCCACGGCCCCGGCCGCCCAGCAACCGCCCCCGTTGGCGGCGGTCGCGATGCCGCTGCCCCCGACCGTCCCGGTCCAGCCTGCCGCCACCGTTCCCCCCGTCGTTCCGGTGCCGCAGGGCATACCGGTCCAGCCGGTGAGCAGCGCAGGCCTGACGCCGGCCGCCCCCGCGACGTCCCGGGCGGCCAACTCGCATCTCTGGCGGGTGATCAAGGTGTACGACGGCGACACGGTGACCTGCCTCGACGACATGAATCAGCAGCAGAAGGTGCGGCTCGCAGAGATCGACGCGCCCGAGGCGTCGCAGGACTTCGGCCAGGTATCGCGGCAGACGCTCGCTGGCATGGTGTTCGGCAAGACGATCGAGGTGGTGGACCAGGGACGCGACCGCTACGGCCGCTGGATCGGTCGGCTGTATGCCGACGGCATCGACGTGAACCAGCAGATGGTGGCCACGGGCAACGCCTGGCACTACGCCGCGTATTCCAAGGATCCGGCGCTGGCTCAGGCCCAGACGCTGGCCCAGGCCCAGCGGATCGGCCTCTGGTCGCAGCCCAATCCGACGCCGCCGTGGGAGTATCGGAAGACCGAAAAGTCGAAATAGCCGGCGGCCGCGCACCGGCCGGCCCGCCCGCTTTGCGTCGCACCTGCGGCAGATTACGCTGCAGGCAGGAGTTCCCGGCCGCCTTCCGGCCGTGGGGCTGCAGACGATGCCCGGTGCGGCAGGCGGTTATTCATGTCGTCCATCCCCTGGTCGATCTCCGAGGATTCATACGACGTCAGTTTCACCGTGCCGCAGGTGCTTCGGCTGCGGTTCACGCGTGACTGTTTCGGGGCCGACTGGGAGCGGATCGCGACCTGGTTCGCGGGCGACGACGGGCCGGCCCGAGTGCAGGTGTGGGTCGATCGCGCCGTGGCCGCCGCCGATCCGCGGCTGCTGAGAAACATCGCGGCGCGGCTCGCGGAGCACGGGCCGCAGCTGGAACTGGTCGCGCCGGTCGAGTGCCTCGACGGGGGCGAGCAGGCGAAGAACGACGAGCGGACCGTCAACCACGTCCTGCGGTCGATCGAACGCGACGGTCTCGATCGCCGGTCCTACGTCCTCGTGGTCGGCGGCGGGGCGCTGCTCGACGCGGTGGGGTACGCCGCCGGCATCGCCCACCGGGGCATCCGCCTGGTGCGGTTTCCGACGACGACGCTCGCGCAGGCCGATTCGGGTGTCGGCGTCAAGAACGCGATCAATGCCTTCGGCAAGAAGAACTGGAAGGGCACGTTCGCCGTGCCCTGGGGGGTGGTGAACGACCAGGGGCTGATCGCCCACCTGCCCGACCGCGACTTCCGCGCCGGCTTTTCCGAGGCGGTCAAGGTCTCGCTGTTGAAGAGCCCGGCCGCCTTCGGGTTCCTCTGCCGGCACGCGGCCGACATCGCCCGGCGCGACTGGACGGCGGTCATGCCGGCCATCCGCTCGAGCGTGCTCATGCACCTGCACCACATCACGCACGGCGGCGACGCCTTCGAGATGCAGGCCGCCCGGCCGCTCGATTTCGGTCACTGGTCGGCCCACAAGCTGGAGCAGTTGACCGGCTACGAACTCCGTCACGGGGAGGCCGTGGCGATCGGCGTGGCCCTCGACACGCTCTATTCGCACCTCCGTCTGGGCCTCGATCGGACCGACGCGCTGCAGGCGTTGCGGGCGCTGCACGACCTCGGGCTTCCGGTCCATCACCCGCTGCTCGAAGGGGAGGGGATCTTCGCCGGCCTGGAGGAGTTTCGCCAGCACCTCGGCGGCCGGCTGACGCTGACGATGCTCCGGGGCGTGGGTGTGCCGGTGTCGGTACACGAGGTGGACAAGGTCGCGATGGTGGAGGCGATCGGGATGCTGCGGGCGATCGACGCGGAGTGGCGGGCCCGCGCTGCGGTGGCGGGGGTGTCGGACGCCGACTGACGCATCGCGGCGTGCCGCCGTTCGGAGGCATGCTCGTCTGCGGGCGGACTTTGCCGGCGCGAGAGTCAGCCAGCCCAACCCGCCGGCGGCCGGCAGAAGTCTCGTCGCTGAGGCACGATCGCCTCACGCTCCCCGATCTTCCGCCGATCCCCCGGCTCCGAACGACCCTCACAACGGTGCAAGCATCGCTTGCGTGGAGCCGGGCTATGCCCGGCGACCGTAAGCCGGAGCAGACGCTTTGTCGGCTGCGACGGCGCG
>JBIKKQ010000251.1:0-4195 GCA_044360305.1 Pirellulales bacterium | reverse complement strand
CGCAGGGAGCCGGGCTTCGCCCGGCGACCCCCAGCCGGAGCAGACGCTGTGTCGGCTGCGACGGCGCGAAAGCCGTCAGTCGTCGAACCGGACCTCGAGGATCTCGAACTTCTGCGTGCCGGCCGGCACCTCGATGGCGACCTGCTCGCCGACCCGACGGCCGAGCAGGCCCTGGGCCAGCGGGCTGGTGACGTTGATCCTGCCCCGGTCGTAGTCCTCCTCGCCGGCGCCGACGAGCACGAACACCTCCTCGTCGCCGAACTTCAGGTCCTTGACCACCACCGTGGCGCCGAACACGACCTCGTCACCGGCCTCCTTGGCCCGCTCCACGATCACCGCCCGGGCGAGCTTGTCGCGCAGGAGGTTGATCTTGGCCTGGAGGAGGCCCTGGCTCTCGCGGGCCCCGTGGTACTCGGCGTTTTCGCTCAGGTCCCCCTCGCTGCGGGCAGCGGCGACCCGCGCGGCGAGCTTCGGCATCTCGATGTTTTCCAGCTCGTCGGCCTCCGCCTTGAGCTTGTCGTAGCCGGCGCGGGTCATGGGAATGCGGTCGGACATGGCAATGATTCTCCAGCCAAACGGGGAAGCGGGCCGCTTCGTCGGGCCCGCGGGCGGCGCCGGTCAGGCCGGCGCCGGCGATTCGGGGGAATAGAGGAGGCGGCCGCAGCTGCGGCAGGCGACGACCCGGCCCATCAGCAGGTCGGAGAGCATGTTGCCGGTCAGCGACTGGAAGCAGCCGCCGCAGCTCTGCCCATCGACCGCCGCGAGGCCGTCGGCGCCCTTCTGCTTCACGATCCGCTCGTAGCGGTCGCGGACGTCCGCGGGGAGGTCGCGCTCGACCGTCTCCAGGTCGGCCCGGAGGCGGGCCACCTCGGCGGCGAGCCGGCCGGCCTCGGCCTCGACGGCGGCTTTCGCCTCGGCGAGCATGCGCCGGGCCGTCTCGACCTCCTTGTCGGCGGCGGGCACCGCCGGCTTCAGGGCATCGACCCGCTCCAGCGCCTCGAGGATCTCGTCCTCGAGCACCTTGGAGGCCATGGCGTCGGCCGCGAGCTGCTCCTTGAGGGCCTGGTATTCGCGGTTGGTCTTGCAGGCGTTGAGCTTGGCCTCGAGGTCCTTGTGCTTCGCCTCGGCCGACTTGAGTTGGAGCTGCTTCTGGTCGGCGGTCACCCGCGCCTTCTTGACGTCGTCCTGGGCCGCGGCCTTGTGGGCCTCGGCGGCCTCCAACTGCCGGGTGAAGGTGGCCACGCGGCGCGGGCCGGCGGCCTGCTGGTCGCGCAGGTCGGCGAGCTGCCGATGGATGCGGTGCAGCGTGCGAAACGTGACGGCGGCGGCGGCGACGGCCATGGGGCGAACTCGGGGTGCTTCTGAAAGACCCAGAGTCTAGCAGAACCGTGCCGGAGTCGAAGCGGGCGGGGCGAGCGGGGGGGACGTCGCGATTTTCTGCACGCCGAACGGCCCGAACCGCTGGCGACGTTCAAACAGGGTTAACACCCCTTTCCGAAAACTGTACAGATATACACTTCTTGGTGCTCGGCAGTCGGGCCCGGGTTACCCGAAGACGGTGTACACTGGGAGTCATTCAGATGGTGGTCATGATGGACACGCTGGCAATCTACGAGCAGTTTCGGGCCGTTCTTGGCGAGGAACGGGCGAAGGGTTTTGCGCAGACCCTCGGCACGATGATCGAGGAGGCGAAAAACGCCGCCACGAAGGACGACATCCGGCAGGTGCGGGAATCGCTCGACGCCAGCACGGCCCGCACCGACACCCGGCTCGACCGGCTCGAAGCCGTGGTCGCGAAACTCGCCGAGGCGCAGCTTCGGACGGAGGCACGGCTCGACACACTGGCCGAGGCGCAGCTCCGCACGGAGGCGCGGCTCGAGCGGCTGGAGGCGGCCGTCGAGAAGCTCGTCGCGATCACCGAGAAGCTCGTCATCCGTACGGACCGGCACGAGGGCCAGCTCTTGGAACTCTTGTTCCGGGACCGGCTGCCCTCCTACCTGGGGCTGTACCTGCGGCGGGCCAAGGTTTTGCAGACGTCCGACCTGCTTGACGAGATCGAGCCGAGGCTCGATCGGGCAGAGGTCGAGGATTTCCTGCGTGCCGACGTGCTCGCCCGCGGGTCGATTGACGGCACTCCGACGTATGTGGTCGGCGAGGTTTCCTACACTGCCGACGCCGACGACGTGGAGCGGGCGTCGCGCCGGTCCGCCCTGCTGCGGAAAGCCGACCTGCCCGCCGTGGGCCTCGTCGCCTGTGCGGTCATTCCGCCGCAGACGCTGGCCTATGCTCGCGAGCAGGGTGTGCGGGTCTGGGCCGACGGCCGGATGCTGGAAGAACGGCCGGCAAGCCCGTAGGCCGCCGCGGCTCCCCACGTGATGCCTCACCGAGCGACGCGCTCCCATCCGCGGTCGCGGCGTTCGTCAAGAACCCCGCGGCGTGGTCTCACGGTTTCTCAGGAGGCGTCGCCGCCGCCGCCGGACTGCCGCCGACGGCGGACGTGGCGGATGCCGACGACCGCGACGCCGCTGGCGATGCCGAGGAGCCCGAGCATGAGCGGCTCGGGCACGATCACCAGTTGGCCGTAGTTCGTGCCGCCGACGTCCACCTGCTGCCTGAACGTCAACTGCTGCTGACCTGCCGTCGCCGTCCAGACGCCCGACCCGCTGTTGGTGAACGTGCCGACCATCGAACCGGTCGCGACGACGTTCGCGAAGAGGCCGGACGAGGTGTCGAAGCGGAACAGGTTGAACGTGCCGGAGGTAAACACCTGGCTGAAGTCGAGCGTAAGCGTGCCGCCATAGGTGAGATCGCCGGTGCCGAGGATGTCGATCGCGTCGTAGAGCGTGCCCCGGGTGTCGCCCTGGATCTCCATGATCGTGTTGGCCGTGGAGGAGAGCACGACCGACGTGTTGTCGAACGTCAGCAGGCCGGGGCTGTTGCCCGGGGCGAGCGTGCCGCCGATCGTGATCGTGCCGCCGCTGCCCTCGACGGTGCCGCTGCCCATGAGCGTCTGAACGCCGTTGAACGTGTAGGACGCGTCGGTGACCACGAGACGGGAACTGGAGTTGGCGGCCGTGCCGACGATGACCCGTCGGCTCGAGCCGATCGAGCCCCCCGCGCCTAGCACGAGCGTGCCGGACTCGATCCGCGTCGTACCGGTGTAGGTGTTGATGCCGCCAAGCACCCAGCGGCCCGTGCCGGCCTTGGTCAGCGATGTCGCCTGTCCGACGGCGTTGTCGGCGAGCACCACGTTGAGCGTGTTCGTGCCGGTGTTCGTGCCGGAGAGCGTGAACTCGCGGGCGCCCGTCTGGCCGTTGAAGCCGACCGTGCCCGTTCCGCTGAACACGAGCTGGCCGGTCGTGCCGTCGGCGATGATCCCGCCGCCGCCGGTGCCGATGCTGAACAGGCGGTTCGTCGCGCCGGCACTACCCGAATAACGGAGGCTGCCGCCGTTGAAGACGAGGTTTGACGTGGACGTCGTCGATATACCGAGAGGACTGTAAAATCCAAATAGAACACTCAGGTTGGAGCCATTGCCAGTCCAAGCGTTGCTCACGGTGAACGTTGTCGCGGAGGTCACGGCTGTGACCGTGCCACTGTAACCAGCAGCGCCGGCAAGGCCGTTGCTGATCCCAAAGATATTCATGCCCACCTGAATTCCGGCCGTCGATGCGATCGTGCCGGTCGTACCTGTATTCGCGCCGGAGATAGCTCCGGTGACGCCCGCATCGGCGACCCGACCGATGCTCAAAACGCCTGCTTCAAGTGTCGTGGGCCCACTGTACGCGTTGGTGCCGGTGCTGAGGGTCAGCGTTCCCGACCCCCGCTTCGTCAGCGCCATCTGTCCACTCTGACGCGGAAAATTTAAGGACTCGTTGCCAATGAATCCCGCGTACGTGGAACTGATCACCGAAGTTGGCGCGAAGACGGCGATGATTGCACCGTTAGCCTTATAAACGTTGCCGCTAGTCCCTCCGGAGAAATTGTTGAACGCATAGGTGCCACCGGCGTTTAACAGCAGATTCCCATTGACGATCAGGTTGGCAGGCGACCCAAAGGTTCCGACAGTGCCGGAAAGGATGTCTGAGGCTTGTCCTCCCTGGGCGACGATCAGGTTGCCGGTAAAGTTGTTCGCGGTGTTCGTGAGGTTGATCCGTCCCGAACTTCCAGCGGCAAACGAACCGGCGCCGGTGAT
>JBIKKQ010000083.1:0-15035 GCA_044360305.1 Pirellulales bacterium | reverse complement strand
ATCTCGTCGATGCCCAACTCCAGCCGCACGGGCCGGTCCCAGTCGGCCGCGAACAGGTCGACGATGCCTCCCCGGCGGGCGAACTGGCCGGGAGCCTCGATGGCATCGACGGCCAGCCAGCCGCGGGCGGCGAGCCAGGCGGCGAGTTCCTCCGGGTCGAGCCGGTCGCCGACGGCCAGCCGGCGGGTGCCGGCTTCGATGTCCCGCGGGTCGGGGAGCGGCACGAGCAGCGCCTGGATGCTCGTCGCGACGACGGCGGGCGGTTCGCCGGCCGCCAGCGCCAGCCGTTTCACCAGCGCGAGGCGGGCGGCCGCCGCCGGATCCTCGGGTCCGGCCTCGTCCGCGATCGGGTTCTCGGCGGCGGGGAGCAGGGCCGCCTGCGCGGCCGTGAACAGGGCGAGGTCGTCGATGAACGCCTCCGCCTCGGCCGCGTGGGGCAGGACGACGACCAGCGGGCCGGCGGCCGTCCCGCCGGAGCCCTTCGCGTTGGCGGCCCGCACGAGCGCGGCCACGGCCAGCGCGGACGCCGATCCCCAGGTTCCGCCGATCGTGCCCCCATGCCCCGCGCGGAGACTGGCGACGACGTCGGCGAACCCGCGATGCGAATCGAGTGTTTCCGCCAGCCCGAGCAGTCGCCCGGCGGGCCGACCGGCTTTTGGGGTGTGTGCCACGGAGCCTCGCGTGTCGACGCGACTCCGGAGTATAGCCCGATCGCCGTCGCTACTTGCCGGCCTGGAGCGCGCGGGGCACCGGCGCGGGCTTGAGCCGCCACTGCGCGTAGGGCAGGCTCGCCGGCAACTGGGTCGCCGCCGGGCCAAGCTCGAGGCTCACGCAGTCGGCCAGATTCACGGCAACCTCGCCGAGCACGCCGTTTCTGCCGACGAGCCTGTCGTCGGCGATCCGGTCGGCCGCGAACGTCAGCCGGCGCGGCCCATCGGCAGCCTGGAGCAGGGCCCGCACCGGCACGTCGTCCGGTTTCCGGCCGGCGGCGATGGCGGCGATGGCGGCCGCGTCCGCGCCGTCCCCCGGGACGGTCAGCCAGATCACCCGCGTCACATCGGCACGTCGCAGCTCCTTCACCGCGTCGGCGACCTCGAACCGCACGACCGCGTCGTCGAGCCCCGCCAGCTTGCCGCGCAGGTAGTCTCCGCCCGCCAGTCGCAGCATGTGGGTAGGGGGATCGGCCTGCTGCGAACGGGGCAGGATCAGCAGCCGCTCGGCCTTGGTTTTTCCCACCAGCTGGCCCGCGGCCGCGACCAGTTCGACGGCCCGCGCCGCCGCGGCGGGCACGAGCACCTCGGCACCGGCGTCGGTCCTGATCCGCACGCCCGTCGCGTCGGCGCCAAGGACCTTGCACAACACCGCGTCGCCGGTCTTGAGGAACAGGAGCGACTTTCCGTCGGGGAACGGCGGCGGAGGATTGCCGGGCGTTTGGTTCCCGTTGGGAGCGGGTGTGACAATCACCGCTCCGTTGTTCAGAGCCTGGCGGATGATGACCTTTCCCCCCATCACGACCTGACCGCCGTTGAAGCCTGCGATTTGGACGTTCGCTGCCGGCCCGGCCCCGGTCTGACCGGTGGCTGCCTGATCCGCGACATCCGCCTCGGGCTTGTAGACGATCCGCAGGGGGACCTTCGATCCCGCCAGCGCCGGGGCCGTCAGGCCGCCGCGCGGCTGCCAGGCGATGCCCGATTCGCCGGCATTCGTCAGGCAGCCGGGCATGCGGATGCCCGGGCCCTCGAGGGTGCCCGCGCGGGCGGGGGGCTTGGGCGGGGTCGGAACGACGACGTTTTCCAGCATGGCGATCTGCCGGAGATCGCACTGCACCGGCTCGGCGACGCCGGCGAGGTCGAGACGGATCGACGGCGGCACGATGTCGAGCACCCGGCCCGTCAGCAGCGTCCCGCCATGAAACAGCGCCATCACGCCGTCCTCGGGCCGGGCCGGTTGTTCCTCGCGACGAAAGCCGAGCTCGCCGACGTCCTGTGCGGGCACCTCGCGGCGCTCACCAGCGTTGCTGACGACGAAGAAATTCCGCGCCTTGTCGAACGATTCAACGACGTCGTCCGCCCCCCCCAGGCCCGACGTCTCCGGCAGTCGCGGCTCCTGCTCGGTCCACGGAGCGACCAGCAGCCGCTCGATCCGCAGCCGGCCGCGCCGCAGCCGGATCCCGAACCCGGTGTTCGCTCCGGGCTTCACCGGCGGGAGCGTCTGGTCAACGACCGGCTTGTCGCCGGCCGCACCCTTCGCGAGCGTCAGCGCCAGCCGGCCCGTATCCTGATCGACGAACGCCCGCAGCCAGAGGCGGCCGGGCCCGGCCGCGATCGTCTCGGCCACGTTCAACTTCGCCACCCGCTCGCTTTCCCGGACGACGAGCAGTTCGCCCGTCGACGCGGTTTCGATCCGGTAGGCGTCCGCGGCCGTCCTCCTGCCGGCGCCCGCCTTCAGGTCGGCAATCCCCTGTTGGCCGGCGGCAAGCCCGATCTCGAACTCCGGCCGCTCGTCCCACGACAGCGCGATCTCGAAGCAGGCCCGCGCCGGTGCCGCCACGTCGCGGACCAGGCTGACAGCGCCTCCGCTGCCCGCGAGCCGGCCGGCCTCCTCGCGCCATGCCTTGCGGTCGCCCTCCCAGCCGACGAGCGAGCCCGGAACGAAGATTCGGGTGGCCCCGCCCTCGCGCGTGAGCCGCACGATCGCGTCGCGTCGCAGCCGCAGCGGCCCCTTGCCGACGCCCGGCGCGGCCAGCGTCACGTGCTCGGCGTCGATCGCTTCCAGCAGGCCGATCACGATGCCGCCGTCCCGCAGGTCGGCCCGCCAGGCTCCGGCCGGCAGCGGAGGTGCCGGTGCCGGCGTCAGGCGGATCCGCGTGATGCCGTTCCACGGAAACTCAAACGGTGAGGCGAATGCCGGTGACTGCCAGGTAAACGACCGGCCCGCGCCGCCGGCCTGGGCGGCAGGTGGCCCGAACTGGCCGGTGGCAAAAGCATCCCCCGGAAGTTCGAGGACCGGCTGCCCCTGCGTCGGCTCGGGGGGCGCGGCCGCCGTCGGCCGGGCGATGGTTGCCAGCAGCACGAACGCCATACCGACCGTCTGCCGGTTCGCCAGCCACAGCCGGCCCGCCGGGACCATGGCAATCATTTCGTTCTGGGCTCCAGGATGCCGGTCTGCTCGAGATGGGGCCGCATCTGTTTGGCCTGCAGGATCGTGCGCGACAGCAGTTTCCACTGCCGATCGCTGATCACCTCGCGGGCACGCTTCTCGCCCACCTCGTCCAGCGCCAGGGGGACGAGCCACATGGCCTGCTGCGCCGCGGGCTGCGACCCGGCCGGGCCGACGAAGATCCGCAGAGGTGGCTGCTTTTCGATCAGCAGTTTCTCCAGACCTTCGTATTGGCTCTGATCGAGGCCCAGGCCCTCGTCCCAGCGGGACAGGGCGAGGCCGATGTACGCTTTCCAACGGTAGGCCTGCGCGGACCGGGTCTCGGCCTCCAGTCGCGAGACCTGCTCCCCATCGAGCACCGTGGAGAGTGACTTGCCGAACAGTCCATCCGCGTCGCGGATGAATCCCTGGATCAGTTTCTGGCAGCGTTGGATGTCCTGGTGGAATTGCTGCCACTTCTGCTGCCCGGCCGGATCGTTGAGATTCGCGGTGGCATCGACGTATTTCCGGCGCTCGCGATCGATCTCCGCGGCCGTGCGCCGGATGTCGGCCTCGAGGGCCAGCCGCAGGAGCCTGCGCTGGTCGGCGGACGGGCGGCAGACCGCCTCGACGTGCGTCAGCCGCGGTTCGACCGCCTTGCGCATGGCGCCGACGAACGCCGACTCCTCGGGTTCCTTGACTTCCCTGCTGCCGCCTACCGTTCCAGCGGGCCGCGTCGGGGGGGGCGCGTGCATCACGTGTGCCTGGCCGAGGTTCGCGAGCAGGTTGGCGTCGAACTGCATCCCGAGGTTCTGCACGTTCTCCCCGCCGCCGACCATGGCCGGATTGCCGGATTCCCCCCCGATCAGTTCGTCATCGACGATGCGATCGTCCTCCGCGCGGCCGGCACGGCCGACGAGGACGACAACGGCGACAGCCATGATCAAGACGGCGGCGACGAACGGGCCGGGAACGGCCTTCGGTTCTCGGGGCGGTGTTCGGATCATGGCGTCCACCACGGGTCGGGCTGGACGGCGTTCACGTCCAGCCCCGATTGCCCCGGCCAGTTGACGTGCCCGTGGGCTCCGAACCGGCTCACGGACGCCTGCTGGCACCATGCCTTCCACTCGGCCCGCTGCCGGTCGTCGAGTTGCGACGAGATGCATTTTTCCGCGAAGTCCGGGGCCGGTCGCGGGAGTTGGGTGTTGAGGAACTGGGCTTGTACCCTCCAGGCGGGCTGCCACTGTTTCTCGACGTCGGCGGCGATCGCCTCGCGCTGGGTCTCGGAGAGCAGGAGCCGCTCGTCGAGAGCCGCGACGATGGACCGAGCCACGGCCCGGTCCATCCGGCCCTGGCGGGCGGACTCCTCTGCCTCGTAGGCCGCGAACACCTCCGCGGAGGCCACCGGCTTGAGAGCCGCGGCGATGCTGGCGTGGAGCAGCGCGACCGCATCGAGCGGTTGCTGCGGCCGGGCGCCGAATTGCATCTCGGTGTACTGCCGGGCGGCGTTCGCCAGCGACTTGTTCGCGGCGCCGACGATCGCGCGACGGGCGTCGGGGGGCAGGTCGCCGCAACAGCGTCGCACCCGGTCGAGTTCCGCCCAAAGGATGCCTCGGAGCTGCGCCTCCCAGTGCTTTGTCATCTGTTCGACCTGCGGCCCGTTCGCCTTCAGGATCTGTTCGCGGCGCTGCTCCGCAGCCGCGTCCATCGCGGGTGCATCGACGGGGGGTCTGGCCGGTGCGCCGTCGTCCCCGGGCTTGGCCCGGGCGGTGGGGAGGAACGCCAGGCAGGACGTGAGGCAGAGGAGGGCCGCCCCCCAGATCTCGCATCGTCCAGCGCAGGTCACCCTTGCCATGGCTCGACTCGCTCCCACGCTCGCCACGACGGATCGCGTTTTTCCGGTCCAGTGCCGGAAACCAACCCCGACATTATGCCATATGGTCGCCTCCGGCGGCGGACGTGCCGGGAAACGGCGCCGGTTGTCCCTCGGTCGCCGGCCTTTTGCATGCTCAGGCCGCACCCCCTACACTGCCGGCAATCGGCAAACGAGCCTCGATTCCAGGATTTTGGCCCGCGAAAGAAGCCTCCGCCCCATGACACTCCTCCTGCCGCGCCTCGTCGTCGCGTCCCTCGTCGCGTTTCTCGCCCCGGTCATGGCTCGGGGCGAGCAACCACCGACGTTCAAGAAGATCGTGCTCACCGAGAAGTTTCACGCCGAGGGGGCGGCCTTCGCAGACATCGACCGGGACGGAAAGAACGACGTGATCTACGGCCCCTTCTGGTACGCCGGCCCCGATTTCGCCACGCCGCACCCGATCTACCCGGCCCAGGATCACGACCCGAAGGGCTATTCCCAAAACTTCGTGACCGGGATCGCCGACGCAGACGGCGACGGCTGGCTGGATGCCTGGGTCGTGAGCTTTCCCGGCGCGCCGGGGCACTGGTTTCGCAACCCGGGCAAGGACGGCCTCGCCGCCGGCAGCCCGTGGGAGAAGCACATGATCCATCAGACGATCGACAACGAATCGCCGACAGTCGTCGATGTCACGGGGGACGCCAAGCCGGAACTCGTGTTCCATACCGGCGGCATCCTCGGCCATGCATCGCCCGGGGAGAAGCCGACCGACCGGTGGACGTTTCGCCAGTGCTCCGAGGGGGGCGTCGGCGGGCAGTACACCCACGGACTCGGCGTGGGCGACGTCAACGGCGACGGCCGTCGGGACTTCCTCATGGCCGGAGGCTGGTGGGAGCAGCCTGCTGAACCAGGCGCTGTCTGGAAAAAACATGCCCACCCCTTCGGCGGCGGCGGGGCCCAGATGCACACCTACGACGTGGATGGCGACGGCGACAACGACGTGATCACGAGCCTGAACGGCCACGGCTACGGCCTCTCCTGGTTCGAGCACGTCAAGAAGGACGGGACGATCCAGTTCGTGGAGCACGCCATCCTGCCCCGCGACCCGAAGGGCAGCCTCGACGGCGTCCAGTTCTCCCAGTTGCATGCCGTCGAGGTGGCCGACATCGACGGCGACGGCCTCAAGGACATCGTCACCGGGAAGCGGTTCTGGGCTCACGGCCCGGGCGGCGACCCCGACCCGGGGGGCACCCCGGTCCTGTACTGGTTCAAGCTGGTGCGGAAGGCGGACGACAAGGCGGAGCCCGCGGCCCGCGTCTCCTTCGTTCCCCATCGGATCGACGACGCCTCCGGCGTCGGCACGCAGTTCGCAGTCGGCGACGTCAGTGGTGACGGTCGGGCCGACATCGTGATCGGCAACAAACGGGGGGGATTCGTGTTCCTCCAGCAACCCCCCGGCCGCTGATCGGGGACGGGCCCCCCGGGCGATTTTCCGCGGCCTTTTCATCGTGTATGGTTGAGGGTCCGCGCCGGGTGTGCCCGGCGGCCCATTTCCTGAAAGGACCCTCCATGGCCACCGTCTCCCGACCGCAGTCCTCCGCGACCTTCGTCTCCGGGGCCGACGTGGTCGTCGAGTCGCTGATCCGCCACGGTGTGGATGTGATCTTCGCCTATCCGGGCGGGGCGAGCATGCCGCTGCACCAGGCGCTCACCCGGGCCCGGGACCGGCTGCGGACGATCCTGCCCAGGCACGAGCAGGGAGGCGCGTTTGCCGCCCAGGGCTACGCCCGGACGACCGGCCGGCCGGGGGTCTGCATGGGCACCAGCGGCCCTGGGGCGCTGAACCTGGTGACGGCCATCGCCGACGCCAAGCTCGACAGCATCCCGCTCGTCGTCCTCACCGGACAGGTGGGGACGAGCGTGATCGGCACCGACGCATTCCAGGAGACGCCGATGGTGGAGGTGTGCCGTGGCATCACCAAGCACCACTACCTCGTCACCGATGCCAATGACATCGCCCGGGTGATGCGCGAGGCGTTTCACGTCGCCACCACCGGCCGCCCCGGCCCGGTGCTCGTCGATCTGCCGAAGAACATCCAGCTCGCCCAGGTCCAGCCCGACTACGACGCCCCGATGAACCTGCCGGGCTACCGGCCGGAGTCGCGGAAGCCGGCGGCGAACGAGCAGATCGCCCAGGTGGCGGCGGCCATCCGCCGGGCAAAGCGGCCGGTGATCTACGCCGGCGGCGGCGTGATCGCGGCCGACGCGGCCGAGGAGCTGCGGACGCTGGCCCGGAAGACGGGCATCCCGGTCACGATGACCCTGATGGGCCTGGGGGCGTTTCCGGGGGACGATCCGCTGTCGCTCGACATGCTCGGCATGCACGGCAGCGTCTACGCCAACTACGCGGTCGATCAGGCCGACCTGCTCATCGCCCTCGGCGTCCGCTTCGACGACCGCGTCACGGGCAAGGTCGAGGCCTTCGCGCAGCATGGCTTCATCGTCCACATCGACATCGATCCATCGGAGATCAACAAGAACAAGCTCGTGCACGTGCCGATCGTGGCTGACGTCAAGCAGGCCCTCGAGCAGCTCAACCGCGTCGTCGAGCCGCCGGCGGCCGACCTCGCCGACTGGCATGCGCAAATCGCCGACTGGAAGCGGGAGGACCCGTTCGCCTTCGACAGGAGCTATCCGGGCATCCTCGCCCAGGAGGCGATCGCCGCCCTTTCCCGGCTGACGGCCGACCGCGACACAATCGTCTCGGTGGGGGTGGGGCAGCACCAGATGTGGGCCGCGCAGTTCTACACCTTTCGCGAGCCGCGAACCTGGCTCTCCTCCAGCGGCCTCGGCACGATGGGCTTCGGGCTGCCGGCCGCGATGGGTGCCAAGGTTGCCCGGCCCGAGGCGGTCGTCGTGGACATCGACGGCGACGGCAGCATCCTGATGAACATCCAGGAGTTCGCCACCTGCCTATGCGAGAACATCCCGGTCAAGGTGCTGCTCCTCAACAACCAGCATCTCGGCATGGTTGTGCAGTGGGAGGACCGGTTCTTCAAGGGGAACCGGGCCCATACCTACCTCGGCCCCGTCGATCATCCGGAGGCCTGCGGCCAGGGCGACGGGATTTCACCCGAGTCGCGCTATCCGGACTTCGTCGCCATCGCCCGCGGCTTCGGCTGGCAGGCGGAGACGATCGCCGCCAAGGCCGACCTCGAGCCGGCCCTGCGCCGCCTGATCGAGGCCCCCGGGCCGGCGCTGCTCGACGTGCAGGTGCCCTACCAGGAGCACGTCCTGCCCATGATCCCCTCCGGCATGACCGTCCGCGAACTGATCAAGAAGTGACGCCCGCGGCGGCGCCGATCACTTGAACGGGTTGTCGGGATCGACTTCCGGCGGCGCGGGCTTGGCGGGTGTTTCCGGCTCCGGCTTCGGCTCGGGCGGTGGCTTGACGCCGGCGAGCGTTTCGAGGGCGGCCTGAACCGCTTCTTCCCCCGGCGACTGATTGATGTCGAGGGCCGCCTGACGGAGCCGACGGGCGAAATCCTTTGCCGCCGCGGCGGCCGTCGCGTCGGGGATGCGAAGGGCCATTCCGGCCGTGGTGTCGTCGGTGAACACCGCGTCGGCCAGCGTGGCGAGCCGCCAGGCGAGTTGCCTGCCGGCCTGCCGTCGGGCCGGCTGCGCGGCCTCCTGGCCCGGCCTCGCGGTCGCCGACTTCTCGCTCTGGACGGCGGCCTGCTCGGCCTGCAGCAGGCTGCCCGCCAGCGACTCGACGGTGGCGACGAACTTCCCCGGGTCGGCCTCCTTGGCCTGCATCGTGCCGACGACGGCCGCCGACCGGATGCGCAGATCGACCGGCTTCGCAGCGTCGTCGAAAAGTGCGACCACGGCGCTGACCGCCGCCGGTGGAGCCGCGGACCCAAGGGCCCGGATCAGGATCAGAGCCCGGGTGGCCAGCCAGTCGGCGGCGGCACGGTCGATGCCATTCGGGGCTGCCAGCATCGCCGCGATCGCCGGCGCCACCGTGTCTGCGAAGGCGGTCAGCGGCTGCGGCCCGGCGGCACGGGCCGCGTCGCCATGCCGCTGCAGGCCGGCCGCCGCGGCGATCCGCACCTCGGGCGGCAGGCCCGGATCGGCGACGATCGCAGCCAGCGGCGCCACCGCCCCGGGCCAGGGCCGCTTCTTGCCGTCGTCGTTGAGCTCACCCACGAGCAGGACGGCATTCACCCGGACGACGGGTTCCTTCTTCCCGTCGCGGGCCAGTTGCACCATGAAGTTCGCCAACGTCTTTGTGTACTGCTCGAAGGAGTCCTGGTCGTTGGTCCAGTTCTGGGCCTCGCGGAGTTCGCGGCGGACGACCCGATCGATCTGCGGCCGATTGGCAGGCGACTCGAGCTGCGGCAGCACCGTCTGCGTGAGGAACGCCAGGCGGTCCGCGTTCAGCGGCTCGCCGATCGTCATCGCGTCGCGCAGTTCGGTCCACTGGCGGGACGCCTTGATCTGTGCCCAGCTCTGCCCCTTCGCGTCTGCCGGCTGGCTGCGGGCCGGCAGCGGCGCCATCGCGACCGCGAGGCAGAGCCCGCAGGTCGGGGCCATCAGAGCCCACGGCAGCCGATTCGCTGCCCGCGTGAGGATTGGCGGCATGGTGCTCACTTCTTCTTTCCGGTCGGGGTCGCGAACGGGTCGTTGTTTTTGTCGGGCGGCTTGTCGGTCGGCTGTTCGGGCTTCGGCTCCTCGGCGGCCTGCAGCGTGTCCCGGTGGCGTTCGATCAACGACTCCGAATCGGCCGCGGTCACCCACTCGAACCCGCCGTCCGGCCGGCGGAACAGCAGTTCAAACGGCTCCTGGATGATCCCCTTGTCCTCCGTCTGGCTGCCGCGGGCATCGACGAGGAGCTGGTCGGTGACGATGTTCTCCCCCTTGGAGCGGCGCATCGCGGGCTTCGGATGCTTGCTCTCCGACCACTTTTGATCGACGTTCGCCGCGCCCCCCGGCTCGGTGACCAGCGACCGCAGGGCTCGGGCCCGACCACTCCCCCCCGGACCGAGGATCATGATCTCCAGCCATCCCGGCTTCCATTCCTTGATCTCGGGCCGCTGGTCCCGGCGCAGCACGTCCGCGAGAATTCGGGTCGGCACCGGCACGGTCACCGGTCGGCTGGCCATGCTCATGGGCGACACGAGGAACGGCGACTTCACCACCTCCGGATCCTCCAGGTCCTGCGCGGGGATCGCTGATTCAGGTTTTTTCGGATCGTTGTAGTTGGGGTTGGCCAGCGCGTGCGTCACCCGGTAGGTGTAGGTGACCGTGGGCTGGACGTCGTCGTCGAAGTAACGAAGCATCCGCTGGTTCGGCGGGTCAGCCGCCCGGTCGGCCAGCGACGGATGCACGGCCTCCCGACCCCAGGCGCCCTCGGCGAGCCGCGGCAGCGGCCCGCAGAAGGCGGGCGTCCGCTCGGTCGGCCCGAGTGACAAGCCGGCGGTTCGCTCGTCCGCGGGAAGCGGTTCCCATTCCCGGTTCTTCGCGGGATCGAAGCCGGCCGCGCCGGTCAACACGGTCTTCCAGTCGCCGGGGCCCTGCGGGCCGACTTCGGCCCGCTCGATCTTGTAGGCCACCCAGACCGGCGTGTCGCGGTCCTTGTCCTGGAAGCCGACCGCGGAGAACCGGGAACGATACTCGGCCTCCTGCCTGGCGACCGGCACGAGACCGGTCACGATCACGTAGGGTGTCAGTTTGCCCACGACCCCGGCCGGCTGTTCGTCCGGCTTCCGCGGCTTGCCGGCGGCCGGCTTCGTGGCGACCACGGCGATCCCCGCGACCGCCTGCAGATCCTCGATGGGGAGGACCTGTGGCTGGGTGCGCTTGCCGAACTCGGGGAACATCTGGTGACTCAATCCCCGGCCGGGCGCGTCGCTGGCGAATGCCGGCTTGCGCCACGGATCGACCGTCGCGGCCAGCGGCCTGCGTGCCGGCACCTCGCCCGCCGGCAGTCGCTTCTCCCGGCCGATGTGCTGCTCGGCCTCGGTCGCCAGTCTCGTGATCGCCGCCGGTCGCTCGTCATCCCGCGTGCCACCCGACCGGAACGCCTCGACGCCCGCCCAGGCGAACCGCAGCGAGGCCAGCGTGACGACGGCGAGGACGATCTTGTCGCCGTGACGCAGCAGCCAGTCGAGAACCGCCGTCTTGTCGAGGGTGAGCGAGGGACGTTTCATGACCGTGCCCTGACGATGGAGGAAACCGGAGCGGGGTCTTCGCGGCCGTCCGTCCGGGGGCCGGCCGCCGCTCCCGGTGGGCCGGCCGGCTGCGGCGCCGCGGCCTGATCTTCGGCAGGCGGCGTGGCCAGTCCAACGGTGCCGCGCAGTTCGACGGTAACGTCGTACTTCCGGTCGTCGGTCGCGGCTTTCTGGGGGCCTGCCGGCTGGGCGCCGACGGTCACGGACCTGTCTCCCGGGTTGATCCGTAACTGCCGGACGTCGATCGGGATCGGCTGCCTGGCGAGGTCGGCGAGCAGCGACTCGATCCGGCGCTCGTCCATGACGACGCGGAGCGTGAATGGCATCAGGTTCACCATCCGGGGCCCGGCGGCGAGTTCCGCCGCGGTCAGCGGCTTGCCGTTGAAGTCGACGTAGATGCAGTCACGGTACGCCGCGTCGGCCGCCACGGGCTGCACATCGGGGGACGGCATGCCGGAAAACCCGGGTGCCGTTGTGCCGCCAGGTCGGCCGCCGGCGCCGGCAAACCGCGGATGGGCCGACTTGGGAAAGGTCTGCGGCTGGCCTGGACCGGGCCCACCGAATGCAACGCTTCCCTGAGGCGACAGAAGCCGTTCCCCGGTGCCCTGACCGCCTGGCGCCTCCTCGGCGGCCGGCCAGCCGATGGCCAGTTCCTCGACGCTGACGATCGCCGCCTCGAACCGGGTCTTCGCACTCTTGTTGGTCCGCTTGATCGAGTCGCAGAGGAGCCCGTAGACCCAGAGTTCCTCCTGGGCCTGCACGATCTGGACGGTGGCGGCCCTGCCGTCCTGGGGCATCTCCTTCCAGTCGAACCAACCGTAGACCTGCTTCTGGTTTTCCGGCCGCCAGAGGAGCCGGAAGGGGGCGTTGCCCCGCGCCGGCGCCGCGGCTGTTTCCGCACCAGCGGCTGCCTGATCCACCATCCGGTCCTCGGCTCCCATCCGGGCCGGCAGTTGTCTGACGAGGAGCCGGACGTCGGTCTGGTAGCGGGTGCGTGAATCGACGTTGAGGGTCCCACCGGGCCGCAGGTTGTTCACCTGTTGGACGAACGGCCCGCCCAGTTCCTCCGGCCAGATTCGCAGCGACGCCTGGCTGTCCCAGAAGCTGCGCCATTCGCCGCGGGTCTCGTCGAGGATCTTCGCAGTCTCGGCGTCGAGGGTGGCCTTCCACTGGGCGTTGGGGTGGGCGGGCTTCTGTCGCACAGCCTGCAGGTCATTCATCCGGGACTTGATCTGGCTTCGATTCGCCTTGATTTGGCCGTCGAGCCCCGCCTGTGCGGTGAGCAGCGTGGGGATCAGCACGCAGGGGATCAGGGCGAGCACCAGCCAGAACTGGTGCTTGCGGAGGGCCGCGAGGATCGGGCGGAGGTCGTCGATGATCTGCGACATGGCGGCGGACTCGCGTCAGTACGGCTGCTGGCCGGGCGGGGGCGGGGCGGGCTGGGTCGGCAGCCCGGGCACGGCCGGCTGCCAGACGAACTGGACGACGAAATCCATCCGTTGCAGGGTGATCTTCTCCACGCCCGCGCTCGCCGCCGCGCCGGGCTTCGGTCGCACGACGTCGAAACCGGCCGGCTGCCGGGCCTGCACGACGACGGGGAATCCGATGCCGAGATCCTGCACGGTGGCGTCGCGGCTTCCGCCACCCGTCGATACCGTCAAGCGGACGCCGTCCTTCCTGCCGAGCAGCGCCCGAATGAGCGTGGAGTGGACGAACTTCTCGCCGTCCTCCGGCTTGTGCCGCTGCTCGTTGCGGAAGTGATGCCCGCGCACCTCGACGACCCAGCCGGCCCCCTGGGGCCCCGCCGGGCCACCGGCGGGGGGCACGCCCTCGATCACGGTGCCGTCGCCGGCCGGCGCGGGGGCGGGGGGCGGGGGCGGCTGGTTGCCGCCGTCGCGGCCCCAGGACTCCGTTCTTTCCCAGGCCTGCCTGACGCCGGCGAACCACGCCTGCAGATCGGGATAGTACTGGCAGTCAAGTCTGTCGATATGCAGCTCGATCCGGTCGGCCGGGTTCTCCGCGTTCATGTTCTCGCGCGGCAGCATCGCCTGCACGGCCCGGAACATGTCGAGCGTCTGCGCCCGCCGGGCCTGGAGTTCGATCAGCGGCCGCTGCCCGGCGATCGCCCCGCGCTGCGACTCGCGGGCGGCCTCGAACGCCCCGATCGCCTCGTTCGAGGTCCGCTTGACGTCCGCGGCCTTGGCGAAGGCCGCGGTGAAGTGCCGCGGCAGATAGCTCTCCCAAGCGAAGTAGCTGCCCACGAAGGCGAGCAGCGACGTGGCGACAAGGCCGATCGCGGCCCCGAGCACCGCCGGCTTCTTGGCCTCCACGAGCCGGTCCATGGCGATCGCCGGCGGCAGCAGGTTGGTTCGCAGCGCCGCCATGCCGGCCGCCTGCAGTGCCAGGCCGTAGGCCGTGCCGAAGGCCAGCCTGTTCTCCCGGAAGGCGGGCTGCGCCAGCACCGCCGGCCCGTCGAGCCGGTTGAACTTCTCCAGCCGCTGGACGTCGAGTTGCAGCTGCTTGGCGACGAACTCGGAAAGCCCGCGGAGCTTGGTGGCGTTGCCGAGCAGCAGCACCTTGCCGATCGACGCGCCGCGGTCGGCACCCGTGAAGTAGTTCAGCGATCGCTGCAATTCGGCCGCGAACTCGCCGAAGACCGGCCGCATCGACTTGAACACCGCCTTCGGGTCCTCGGCGCGGACGGCGTTGCGCTTCAGGTGCTCCGCCTTGCCGAACGTCAGCTTCAGGTCCTTCACCAGCGCCTTGCTGAACGTGCTGCCGCCGATCGGCATGCTCCGCTGCCAGATCCGCAGCCCGTTGGTCACCACGACGTCGGTCGAATCGACGCCGGTCGAGACGAGCACGATCGACTGCGGCGGCTTGTCGGGGTCGATGGTCGCCGGGTCGGGGAGCTGATCGAACATCACCATGTTCGCCAGCGCGATCGGCGACAGCTGGAGGATGTCCACCTCGATCCCCGCCTTGGTCAGCGGTTCGAGCGCCTTGAACACCTGGTCGCGCTTCATGGCGAAGATCGCCACCTCGGCGTCGATGACGAAGCCCCCCTCCTCCATGCCCCCCGCCAGCCGCTGCCAGTCCCAGATCACCTGCTCGAGCGGAAACGGAATCTGCTGCCGGGCCTCGTAGCGGACGATGTCGGGAATCTTCTTGGCCTCGATGGGGGGCAGCTTGATGAACTTCGACAGCCCCGACTGTCCAGGGACGGAAACGGCGATCCGGTCCCCCTTGATGGTGTTGCGGCCCATGAACTCCTGCAGGGCCGTGCGGACCAGCGCCACGGGGTCGGCGTCGGACTGGGTCAGCACCGTCGGGTACTCGACGTAGTCGAAGGCCTCGGCCACCAGTTCCCTGGCGTCGCCGTCGGCCCGCCGGCAGCGGAGCGCCTTCAGCGCCGACTTGCCGATGTCGATGCCCCAGACATATTGGCTGCGAGCCATGCAAACGAAGTCCGGATGAGCCGTCGGAGGAGGCCGGGGTGAATCTCGCGGCCAGTGCCTGACTCGGCGGTAATCAATCGTAGGAACCCGCTTCGAGCCCTGTCAAACGCCGCCTCCGCCCCTGCCGACGCGGCCGGGTGCCTCGGCGCGGATGGATTACACTCTCCACCATGTCCATCGACACCATCCGGGTGCACCTCCCCTGCCAGACCCTCGACGGGTTCCCCTCGCCCCTCGAGGAGGCCGAGGCCGATGATCTGCTCGCCGCCTGGACGGCCGCCTTCGATCCCCGACTGCTCGCCGCGGCCGGCACGACGGCCTCGTGGGCGAGCGTGGACCTGCCCGCTCCCT
>JBIKKQ010000082.1:0-15110 GCA_044360305.1 Pirellulales bacterium | reverse complement strand
GCGGTCGGGCACCCCCCGTCGCACCACTTTGCCCCCCACGGACTTGCGACGCCAAGGCCGCGGTAAGCCATCTGCGTTATCCAGCGAAACCGCCGGATAAATCTCGCGAACCTGAGCAGGGCCGGAAGGCAGCAGTCCGCGGAACAGGCCCAGACGGATTTTCCCTTGGTCGGCCGTGCCTCGCCGTGCCTGCGGATGTTCGCTTCGGTCTACACAACACGCCCGCCACACGTTTGCCTCTCGCTGACCCGCTCGGCCCTCACCCCGGACCACGGAGGCGATCCGCGGGGCTCCTGACACCACGCCCCCCACGGTTGAGCACGTGGGTGTAGATCATCGTCGTCCCAACGTCCTTGTGCCCCAGGAGTTCCTGGACGGTGCGAATGTCGTATCCATCCTGAAGCAAATGGGTCGCGAACGAGTGCCGCAGCGTGTGGCATGTGGCCGGCTTGGTGATGCCGGCCAGACGGACGGCATCCCGAACCGCACGCTGAACCGCCGTCTCGTGCACGTGATGCCGAAACGATCGCCCCGCGACACGATCGAAATAGTCCGCGTCGGCCGGGAAAACCCACTGCCACCCCCACGCCTGCTCCGCAGCCGGATGCTTCCGGCCATACGCCCCGGGCAGTTTCACCCGCCCCCGGCCCCGGTCCACGTCGGCCGCATGACGCCCACGCCAGTCGCGAAGCCGTGCGGCCAACCGGGGGCGCAGACACTCCGGCAGCACCGCCACCCGGTCCTTGCCACCCTTCGCCTGGCGGATCACGATCTGCCCCTGGGCGAAATCGACATCCTTCACTCGGAGCTGCAAGGCCTCCGTCAGCCGCATGCCGGCTCCGTACAGCAGCGTGAGGATTTCCCGGGCCTGTCCGGTCGTGTGCGACAGCAACCGATCGACCTCTTCGGGCGTCAGGACACAGGGCAGACGCTTGGGGCGTTTCGCCCGCACGACACCCTCGACCCGGTCCAGAGGCTGATCCAGCACGTTCTCATAGAGAAACAGCAGCCCGGCCAGGGCCTGATTTTGCGTCGCCGCGGCCACCCGCTCCGTCACCGCCAGATGCGTCAGGAACGCGTTCACCTCCGGTTCCCGCAGTTCCTGCGGATGCCTGCATCCGTGAAAGCGGATGTACCGCTTCACCCAGTGGACGTAGGCTTTTTCCGTGTTTCTCGCCAGATGACGGACCCGCGCTGCGTGCCGCACACGGTCGAGCAGCCGAACCCCAGGCCGCCCCGGCGGCGGACCAAGGCCCACCTCATCCCCACGACCTCCGGTCTTTCCTCGCGATTCGCGTTTCTGCATGGCAGCACCTCCTTTTCTCTCTAAAGCGAGAGTGGCCGCCTGGAGGGGCAAAACATTTTTCAGCCGCGGTCGGGCTTGGGCCAAAACCCCCGCCAAAGGCCGGCAGCCTTCCGGATGCCTGTCACGGAATGCCGGCAGGCAGCGAGGCCGGCCGCAGGTCCAGATCGACGACCACAGGAAAATGGTCCGACACGTCGAGATCGGTGGCATGGCAGATGAATGCCCGCCGCACCATGCCTTCCAGCTCGCGCGGGAGGAGAATGTGGTCGATCATGGTGAACACGTCGTCGGAGTCGGGACCGCCGTTCTCGTTGAAGTCCCAGTGCGACGTGTACCGGTCCGCCACCCGGGGGATGAACGTCGCCACGTTCACCAGTTCCGGACCCTCCCGCTCCGGGTCGAAGTCCTTGAGGTCCCGGAGCACCGTGGTCTGCGTCCGCCGCCGGCCGTCGGCCATCGGCACGTCGGGATCGTAGTCGTTGAGGTCGCCGAGCACGACCGGCAGGTACCCCTTGGCCACGATCTTCCTGCGGATGATGTCCCGGGCGATCCGCGTTTCCGCCGTCCGCTGGGCGTTGCTGCTCCGGTCGGACGGATTGCTCTTGAGGTGCATGCCGAGAATCCCCAGCCGCTGCCCGCAGACGGTGAAGTAGGCGAGCGAATGACGCTGCAGCACCGCCTCCTCGGCCCGTTCCCGGCCCGAATCGTCCAGCGTCGTGAACGCCTGACGCAGCCAGTCGTCGTCGGCCGGAGTCTCCGCGATCGGCGCCGGCTCGTCGCCATCGCGGCGCCGCCCCCCCTTTCGCGCCGGCACATGGATGGCGATCCGCCTGCCGTCCACGAGGTCGGGCTCGATCCGTGCGAGCACCGCCACGTCGAACCCGGAGTAGACGTCGCTGCCGTCGACGTGCCAGCCGCGGTAGTCGTCGAGCCCTTTTTCGCGAAGGATCGCGGCCAGTGCGTCCACGCCCCGCTTCGACACCACTTCCGGGAGCACGATGATGTCGGGGGCCAGCGACTCGATCAGCGCCGCGACCTGTTCCAGGTGCCGGCGCCGCGCCGGCTCGAACCGAAACCGGTTCATCCGCGGCTGCTCGCCGGGGGCCGCCAGGTTCTCGACGTTAAAACACGCGATCCGCAGCCGGCAGTCGGCCGGCGCGGCCGGCGGCCCGGCCTCGTCCGCGGCCCGCGCGGCCGCCGCGCAGCCCAGGACCGCCACCAACATCCCGACGAGCACCAACCTGCACCCCGGCGGCACCGGGATGCCCGACCGTTGACCTGTGCCGCGACTCATCGGTAGATTTCCGCCTTCGTTGACAGTGATTTCCATCCCACGATCCATGCCCCACCACCATACACCGTCCCCCCCCGAAACGTCGGCGAAACTCGCGCGGCTGATCCGCGTCGGCGACACCCACGTCGGTCGCGGCGTCTTCGCCCGGCGCAGAATCCCCGGCGGCGCCGTGCTCGGCGAGATCGCCGGGCAGATCCTCGACGACCACCCGGAGGACTCGAGCTACGTGATGGAACTGCCCAGCGGGAAACTGCTGGAACCCGCCGCGCCGCTCCGGTTCCTGAATCACAGTTGCGACCCGAACTGCGAACTTTTCTACTGGTTCGACGAGAACCAGAGCGTCCAGGAAGACCGGCTGTGGCTGCAAACGATCCGTCCGATCGAAACGGGCGCCGAACTCCTGATCGACTACAGCTGGCCGGCCGACGCCGCGATCGCCTGTCGTTGCGGGGCGGAGAACTGCCGGGGCTGGATCGTCGATCCGGCGGAGCTCCACCTGATGCCGCCGGGGGAGACGCCGGACGAGGACGCGGCCACGACGGCCTGAACGGGGATCGCGGCGGTTCGCTGCGGCCGGGGCGGCGCTGGCTGGTCTGGCTGGCGGTGATCGCCCTCACCGGCCTGGCGATCTGCGGCCTGGCCCGGCTGCGGTTCGACGACGACCTGCGGTCGCTCGTCCGCGACGCCCGCGGCGACTTCCGCCTCGTGGACGAGGTGGCGGCCCTGTTCGGCACACCCGACCGCGATTGCATCGTGCTCGCCCGGGCCCGCTCCGCAGACCTGTTCTCCGCGCGGGCACTCGGCGAACTCCGCGGGCTGGCGACGGCACTCGCCGCGGTCGAGGGGGTGGAGACGGTGAGGTCGATCTTCGACGTCCGGCGGAGCGGCGCGGCCGGCGCGCTGCTCCCCGTGATCCCCCGCTCGACCGCCGACCTCGATGCCGACACCCGGGCGGCGGCCCGCGCCCGGGCACTGCGCCACCCGCTCGTCGCCCGGCACCTGCTCTCGGCCGACGCGACGGTCGCGCTGCTGCTCGTCCGGCTCACGCCCGCGGCCGACCGCCCCCCGAGGCTCGCCGCCACGATCGCCCGGCTCGAGGCGGCGCTCACCGCGCATGCCGCGCCTGCCGACGCCCTCGATCTCGAACTCACCGGCCTGCCGGCGCTCCGCGAGCAGGCGGCCCGGGCGTTGCGGCGCGACATGCTGGTGTTCAATTCCCTCGGCCTGTCGCTGGCGGTCATCCTCTCGGCCGCGGTGGCCCGGAGCCTGCGATCGACGATCGTGGCCTGCATCCCCCCGTTCGTCGGCGCCGTCTGGGCGCTGGGCACGCTCGGCCTGTGCGGAGCGCCGGTCAACATCCTCACCAGCGTCGTCCCCTCGCTGGCGCTGGTGGTGGGAACCTGCGACTCGATCCACTTCATCGAGGACATGCGCCGCAGCGCCCGGCGCGGCATCGACCCGTTCGTCGCCTCGACCGCCGCGGTCCGACGCGTGGGGGCGGCCTGCGGCCTGACGAGCCTCGTCACCGCCGTCGGCTTCGCCTCGCTGGCCGCGGCCCGGATCGACGCGGTCCGGACGTTCGGGATCGCGGCCGCCGTCGGCGCGCTGGCGAGCTTCCTGGCGGTCACGCTGCTGACGCCGCTGATCGCCTCGACCCGGTTCTGCAGCGGCATGCGGCTCGGCCGGTCGTCGCGCCGGGCAGGCCGGCTGGCCAACGCCCTGGCGGCATTCTCCGTGCGGCATGCCTGGCCGATCGCGGCGGCGGGCTGCGCGGCAACGCTGCTCCTCGGCCTCGCGGGGATCGGGCTCGACGCCGACAACCGGGTCGTCGATTCACTCCCGCGCGGCGCCCCGGCGGCCCGGGCCCTGGCCCGGGTCGATGCCGAGTTCGGCGGCGCGCTGGGCGTGGACGTCGTCGTCCGCTGGCCGGAGGGCGTGGACTGGAACTCGGCGACGGTCACCGGGGCGCTGGCCGACGTGCACGGCGTTCTCGAATCGGCCGCCGGCATCTCCCACGCGATCTCGCTGGCGAGCATCGCGGGGGAGCTCGGCGACCGGGCCCGACGCCGGCTCGACGCAGAGCAGTTTCGTGACCTCGTCGCCCCCGCGGAACGGGCCGCGGTCGTCCGCGCCCGGGTCGCGGACCGCGGCTCGCGGAACCTCGATGCCGCCTACGGACGCATCGACGCCGCCCTGGCGGACCTCGCGGCCCGCCATCCGGGCTGGCGGTTCGAACTGGCGGGCATGTCGGTCGTGTCGGCGCGAAACATCCGCCAGCTCGTCCGCGACCTCGGCTCCAGCCTGCTCCTCGAGGTGCTGGTGATCGGCGGCATCCTCGCCATCGCCTTCCGCTCGCCGATCGCCGGGCTCGTCAGCCTCGTCCCCAACATCTTCCCGCTCACCGTCATCGGCGCCATCCTCCAGGCCACCGGCCGCTCCCTCGACCCGGCCACCGTGATCGTGTTCAACGTCTGCCTCGGGCTGGCGGTGGACGACACGGTGCACGTGCTCTCGGCGCTCGCCCGGCAGCGGCGGGCCGGGCTGTCGATCGCCAGCAGCGTCCGCCGGGCGATCGCCGAGACGGGCAACGCCGTCGTCATCGGCGGCCTCGTCCTCGCCATCGGCTTCACGGCGGTGACGGCGAGCAGCGTGCCGTCGCTGGCGGGCTTCGGACTCCTGGCCTGCGGCGCCGTGGCCGCAGCCACGCTCGCCGAGCTGGTGTTCCTGCCGGCCCTGCTGGTGGTGACGGAAAGCGTCATCCGGCGCCGGCGGCCCCTGTTCCGCGACGGCATCTTCGGCACCACCACCCCGGCTCCGCCCCAGGGGCCGTCGCTCAGGCCAGCAGTTTTCTGAGCACGAACGGCAGGATGCCGCCGGCCTTGAACTGGTCCAGTTCCACCGGCGTGTCGATCCGCACCAGGCAGGGGATCTCGCGCACGCTTCCGTCCGGCGCCGTCGCCCGCACCACGATCGTGGCCCGCGGCGCGAGCCCCTCGAACGGAACGTCGAACGTCTCCTCCCCGGTCAGCCCGAGCTGCTGCCAGGGCTCGGGCAGGACGAGCGGCAGCACGCCCATGCCCACGAGGTTGGAGCGGTGGATGCGCTCGAAGCTCGCCGCCAGCACCGCCCGCACGCCGAGCAGCATCGTTCCCTTCGCCGCCCAGTCGCGGGAGCTGCCGGTCCCGTATTCGGTGCCGGCGAGCACGACCAGCGGCGTGCCCCGCTCCCGATACTTGATCGCGGCGTCGTACACCGGCAGCACCTCGCTGCCGGGGAGCAGCCGGGTGACGCCCCCCTCGGTGCCCGGGCAGAGCAGGTTGCGGATCCGGATGTTGGCGAACGTGCCCCGGGTCATGACCCGGTCGTTGCCGCGCCGGGCGCCGTAGCTGTTGAAGTCGACCGGCTGCACGCCGTGCTCGACCAGGTACTTCCCCGCCGGACTCGCCTTGGCGATGCTGCCGGCGGGCGAGATGTGGTCGGTGGTCACGCTGTCGCCGAGCGCGAGGAGCACCCGGGCGCCGCGGACGCTCTGCGGCGGCGTCGCCTCCCGGGCGATGTCGGCGAGGAACGGCGGCTCCTGGATGTAGGTGCTGGCGGCATCCCAGTCGTAGAGCTCGCCGGCCGACGTCGGCACGGCGTTCCAGCGCGGGTTCGACTCCCAGACGTTGCCGTACCGGGCCTGGAACTGCGCGGGCACGACCGCCTGCTCGACCGTGCGCCGCACCTCCTCGGCCGTGGGCCAGATGTCGCGGAGGAACACCGGTCGGCCGTCGCTGCCGGTCCCGAGCGGCTCGGTGGCGAGGTCGATGTCGGTCGTGCCGGCGAGGGCGTAGGCCACCACCAGCGGCGGGCTGGCGAGCCAGTTCGCCTTGACCAGCGGATTGACGCGGCCCTCGAAGTTGCGGTTGCCGGAGAGCACGGCCGCGGCGACGAGGTCCCCCTCGGTGACCGCCTGGGCCACGGCATCGGGGAGCGGCCCCGAGTTGCCGATGCAGGTGGTGCAGCCGTAGCCCACGGTCTGGAACCCGAGGGCGTCGAGGTCCTTGGCCAGGCCCGACCGCTCCAGGTAGTCGGTCACGACCCGCGATCCCGGGGCGAGGCTCGTCTTGACCCACGGCTTCCGCGTCAGCCCCTTCTCGACCGCCTTCCGCGCCACGAGGCCGGCCGCGACCATCACGCTGGGGTTGCTCGTGTTGGTGCAGCTGGTGATCGCGGCGATCACGACGGCGCCGTGATGGATCGCGTCGGCACGACCGTCCGCGCGGACGGTGCCGGTGCGGCAGACCGCGGCCCCCTCCAGGCCGAAGCCGCGCTTGGCCGTGGGCGCTGTCAGCGACTCGGCGAACGCCCGCTTGACGTCGGCCAGCGGCACCCGGTCCTGCGGCCGCTTGGGGCCGGCGAGGCTCGGCACCACGCTGCCGAGGTCGAGCGTCAGCCGCGTGGTGAATTCGGGCACCGGCGCGGTCGCGGTGCGAAACATCCCCTGCTCCTTCATGTATCGCTCCACGAGCGCCACCTGCGATTCCGGCCGGCCCGTGAGCCGCAGGTAGGCGAGCGTCTCGTCGTCGACCGGGAAGAAGCCCATCGTGGCCCCGTATTCGGGCGCCATGTTGGCGATCGTGGCCCGGTCGGCGAGCGACATCGCGGCCAGTCCCGACCCGAAGAACTCGACGAACTTCCCGACCACGCCCGCCTTCCGCAGGATCTCGGTGACGGTGAGCACGAGGTCCGTGGCCGTGGCACCGGCGGGCAGCCGGCCGGTGAGTTCGAAGCCGACGACCTCCGGCAGGAGCAGCGACAGCGCCTGCCCGAGCATCACCGCCTCGGCCTCGATCCCCCCCACGCCCCAGCCGACCACGCCGAGGCCGTTGATCATCGTCGTGTGGCTGTCGGTGCCGACGAGCGTGTCGGGAACGGCGACGGGCAGGGAGTCGGGCCCGCGCGGATCGGGATCGCGCAGGAACACGCAGCCGGCGAGGTATTCGAGGTTCACCTGGTGGACGATGCCGATCGCCGGGGGCACGACGCGGAAGTTGCGAAACGCCTGCTGCCCCCAGCGCAGGAAGGCGTAGCGTTCGGCGTTGCGTTCGAACTCGATCGCCACGTTCCGCTCCAGGGAGTCGGCGGCGCCGAAGAAATCGACCTGCACCGAGTGGTCGATGACGAGATCCACCGGCACCAGCGGGTTGATCCGGCGCGGATCGCCCCCCAGCCGGCGCATCGCCGCCCGCATCGCCGCCAGATCGACCACGCAGGGCACGCCGGTGAAGTCCTGGAGCACGACCCGCGCCGGCTTGAAGGGAATCTCGACCTCGGCGGGCCGGGCCGCGTTCCACGTCGCCAGCGCCCGGATGTCGGCCTCGGTCACCTCGTAGTCGTCGCAGGTGCGCAGCAGCGCCTCGAGCACCATCCGCAGGCAGTAGGGCAGCCGGGAGGTGTCGGTGACGCCGGCGTCGTCGAGGGCGCGAAGCCGGTAGTAGGCGACCGGGCCGGCGGCCGTCTGCAGGGTGGAACGGGCGGAGAACGGGTCTGCGTGGCGAGCGGACATGGGGGGTTCCGGGGTGAGTGGGGTCTGGACCGGCGAATTCCGCCTGCCGGGCGGGTGAGAAAGTACCGCATCGGCCGCATGGATGCCCAGCGGGGCCTGACCAAGGCCGGCCGGCGGCATGGTTTCCACCGGCCGCTGCGGGGTCGGTCAGTGCCGGAAACCCAGACTGTCCGCCCGGATTTGCCGGCTTGGCCGGTCGGCCGCCACGCTTCCCCGAAGGGCCGGCGACCCGTTCACAGACCAGGGGCAAAAACCGCTCGACACGCCACGGTTTCCCGGTGTATAGTTTTGTCGTTGGAGGGGTTGCCAGATCCCCCCCCGACTCACCGTACACTCAGAGTCTCGTCAGCGGCTGTTCCCCCCCCAAGACCCTCACTTCGATAGCCGCTCTGGACCCGTGGTTTCCCCAACCACGGGTCCTTTTCTTTTCCGGTCGGCCGGGTTTTCCCTTTGTTCGAGTCCCGTCTCGTGGAGATGCTGGACGAGGATCCGCTCCAGTTCCTCGATCGTTCTCGGGTGATGGTGGACCTGCGTGTGCATCGCGGGCACCGCGATCTCGCTCACGGCCCCGGCCGTGTGGGCGCTCTCCACCGGCACCACGCCGTCGTCGCGACCGCCGAGCAGCGACACGTGGGCGTCGCCGACGATGCTGTGGACGGACACCCAGCACGCCGGCCGGAGCCGCTCCAGCGCCTGGAGAATCGACGAGTCCGGCCGGAGGATGTCGATCGTCGTCGGCGGCCGGCCGGCGAAGTCCGCGGTGAACATGCCTGGATTGAGCCGCTGGGCCTCAGCGTACACCGTCTGCGTTTCGGGCGGCCGGCGGACGGTCAGTGAAGCCACCTTCCCAACGCCGCGCACCGCCAGCGACGACCCGCGATGTGGCGTGGCGATGCACACCACCCGTTTCACGAACGGCCGCGGCTCGAAGAAGAAGTTTCCCCGCATCTGCTCCTTGATCTCCGGCCGCAGCCGGATCTCGGCGAACGGCCGGGTGCTGATCGCGTCCCAGATCGCGGTTCCGGGGGCCACGACCTGGAGCTTGGCGTGCAGCCCGCCCATGCTGTGGCCGACGAGCACGAGGTTGCGCAGGCTGGCGTCGGCAGCGGTCGGATCGAGCCGGGTGACGGCGTCGGTGAGCCGGCGACGCAGCGCGGACGCCGACTGCAGGAACGACGCACCGGTCGGGTAGTGAAACACCCACGGCTCGAACTGGCGTTGGAAGACCGGCCACGCCCGGAGCTCGTTGATCATGTCGTACCACGTGCCCTCGTCGCTGGCGAGGCCGTGGATGAACACGACCGGGATCCGTCCCGGCTGCCGCGGCTCCAGCATCTCCAGGCTCGGCAGCGTGTCGCCGGGCCCGAACGGCTGCAGGAAGCCCTCGATCCCCGTCCGCGGCATGCCGGCCAGCGCGTCGAGCAGCGGTGCGGTCAGGTCGGCCGCGAGGTGGGGCCGTGCCGCGCCGATCTGCACCGCGGCGATCTCCTGCGGGTTGGCGAGGTCGAGCACCGCCGGGGCATGGTCGCGGGCGGTGGGGCCGGCGAACGACTGGAGAAACGTCTCGCCGCCGGGCATACGAAAGCGGAGCACGGCCGTCGCCGCCAGCGACTGCCGCGGCGCCGCGTAGTCCGCCGCGACGCTGCCCGCCGGCCCGGGATCGACGCGGACCACCACCGGCAGTCCGAAGCCCGCGCGCAGGTGCCGGCGGCCGACCCGGTCGTCGTCCGGCTGGGCCTGCGGTTCGATGCTGGCGATCGCGTCGGCCGAAATCGAAAGCGCCCGCGGTTCGAGCGGCACGAGCAGCGGCCGCGAGGACGTGCCCAGCCAGAGGCCCTCGGGCCGCAGCCGACCGTGCCGCTTGGCCGACTCCAACAGGCCGGCCAGCCCGTCGGCATAGACCTCCGCGGCCGGCGCGAGGATGTCCGCCGATCCCGGGCAGGTCCAGATGGCGTTCCAGGCTTCCTCGCAGGCCGCGTAATAGCCGTCGATCGCGTGCCGGTCGCCGTCGCGGAGCATCGCGCACGAGGCGTCGCGATGGGCGCGGGCCCGGCGCAGGTGTCCCTGCGCCAGCGGCAGCGGATCGGCGACCGGCGAACCGCCGTCGACGATGGCCCCCGTCGGCACCACGGCCGGCTGCGACCCCGGCTGCCCGGCACGGCATGTCGCGGCCCCCGCCAGCCCGACCAGCACGGCGCCACACAGGATGGCGGCATCCACGACGGCCCGCTGCACCGGCGACAGACTGCCGGCGCACGCTCGTGTCCGCGACCCGCGACGCATGTGGCCGATCCCCGAGGCGGGCGTTCCCCCCTCTGGCCATCGTCGGCCGCCGCCGCGATCGGCGGCAGAACCGGCCGCGACCGTCAGAGCTTCGCCAGATTCCGCGGTCGCCCGTCGTCACCGCTTGCCGGGACGCCGCGGACCACCGGGACGATCGGAACCGTCTGGCTCAGCCCCTGTTGGCGGCGTGTTCCTCGGCCACCAGTTCCAGGTCGGCGGCCAGATATTTGACCGTGGCCGACGGCGCGAGATTGAAATACACGCGCCCCTCGGTGCCCCAGCGGTTGCCGTCGTGGAGAAACTCGGCCGTCGCGGCCCGGACGTTGGCCACGGCCTCCACGTCCTCCATGCCTCCCCCCTCGATCGCCTCGAAGCTGACCTCGATCGCCACCAGCGCCTTGAGCCTGCGGCTGCGCCGATCGCGGACGTAGATCACGTCGTCGTCGAAGGCGACATCGGCCCAGTGCAGACCGCGCGGCTTTCCGCTGGCGGCGGCCCGCTCGATGAACTTCGCCTCCAGCATCTCCCGCTGCCGGTGGAAGGCCCGCTGCGCGGCGGCCAGCCGCTCGGCGGCCCGCGCCTGCCGCAGCGGTCGCAGGGCCACGGCGATCGCCATGCCGGCCACCACGGCGGTGGCGAAGATGGCGACGATTTGCACGATGTCCACCACCACGAACGCCTCCTCGGTGCCGGCCCGATCCGCGGGGAATTGGCAATGCCCCAAGTGTAGGACGACCGCGCCCTGCCGGCAAAGCATCTCGGGAAACCGCTACACTCGTCCCGGCTCCAGAGCCGTGTTCCGGCCGGGCGGGCCGCGGGCCGACACGGCTGCCGGAGGGATGGATCATGGCGACAGGACGGGCGACGGGACGGCCGAAGAGCCGCGCGACGGGACGGACGACGGGCGGTCCGCGACTGCTCGGGGCCCACCAGTCGATCGCCGGCGGTTTCCCCAAGGCGGTCGAGCGGGCGACCGCCACCGGCTGCACCTGCCTGCAGATCTTCACGCGCAACGTCAACCGCTGGGACGCCGCGCCGATTCCTCCCGCTGCGGCCGCCGAGTTTCGCGCGGCGGTCCGCGCGGCCGGGCTGGGGCTCGTCGTCGCCCATGACTCCTATCTCATCAATCCGGCCGCGGCCGACCCGGTCCTGCGCCGCCGCTCGATCGACGGACTCGTGCTCGAACTGGAGCGGGCGGAGCAGCTCGGCCTGCCGTGGGTCGTCGCCCATCCCGGCGCCGCCGGCGAGCGGCCGGTGGACGAGGCCGTCCGCGCCGCTGCCGACGGCATCGCGGAGGCCCTCGACCGGACGCGCGGCCTGCGGGCCGGCATCCTCGTGGAAACGACGGCCGGCCAGGGCTCGTGCCTCGGCGCCCGGTTCGAGGAGATCGGCGACATCCTCGCCGTGGTCGATGCCGACCGCGGTCGGCGCAAGCGGATCGGCGTCTGCCTCGACACCTGCCACGTGTTCGCGGCCGGCTATCCGCTGTATCCCCGGGCCGCGCTCGACGACACGCTCGCGGCCTTCGACCGGCACGTCGGCCTGCGCCGGCTCGCGCTGATCCACGTCAACGACTCGAAGCGCGACCGCGGCTCGCGGGTGGACCGCCACGAGGAACTTGGCCGGGGAAAGATCGGCCGCGCGGCCTTCGCCCTGATCGCGACGCATCCCGGGCTGGCCGGCATCCCGCTGATCCTCGAGACCCCCAAGGAGGGACCGGACGGGAAGCCCGCGCCGGAGAACGACATCCGCAACCTCGCCCTGCTCCGCCGCTGCCTGGCGGCGCGGCGACCGGTTCGCGGTGGCTCCCGGCCGCGCGGCGACGTCAGCCGCCGGTGAACTGCACGAGGTGCCGGTGGCTCTGCGCGAGGGCCGCGACCCGGTCGGCCGCCGTCCCCTCGTAGGCCCGGTCCTCGACCTCGACGCACACCGGCCCGCGGTAGCCGGCGTCGGAGAGGACGGAGAAGAACCGGCCCCAGTCGATCTCGCCGAGCCCGGGGAGCTTCGGCGCGTGGTACAGGTTCGGATGGGCGAAGCTGCCGTGCTCGTCGAGCACGTGGCGGTCGATCCGTATGTCCTTGGCGTGCACGTGGAAGAGCCGCTCGCGAAACTCCCGGATCGGCTTCAGGTAGTCCATCTGCTGGAGCAGCATGTGCGACGGGTCGTAATTGAGCCCGAGGTTCGGGCTGCCGAGGTCGGCGAACAGCCGGCGCCACAGGGCGGGTGACGAAGCGAGATTCTTGCCGCCGGGCCACTCGTCTGCGGTGAACAGCATCGGGCAGTTCTCGATGCCGATCCGCACGCCGTGCTTCTCGGCGAGATCGACGAGTGGCTTCCAGGTGGCGAGCATCCGCGGCCAGTTGTCGGCGATGCTCGCCGTGTGGTCACGGCCGATGAACGTGTTGACCTGCGCGAGGCCGAGTCGCGGGGCCGCGACGATCACCCGCGACAGGTGGGCGACCGCCTGCTCCGCCTCCGCGGGATCGGCGGCGAGGCAGTTGGGGTAATAGCCGAGGCCGCTGATCCACACCCCGCTCTCGGCGACCAGCCTTTGGACCTCGGTGATCCGCGACTCCGTGAGGCCGGCGACGTCGATGTGGGTCACGCCGGCATACCGCCGTTCGGCCCGGCTCGGCGGCCAGCACATCACCTCGACGCACGAGTAGCCGATCTTCGCCGCCACGCCGAGCACCTCGGCGAGGCTCATCTCCGGAAGGATCGCGCTGACGAACCCGAGTGGCATCATGGCTGGAGGCATCCCGCGTCGAAACCGCGTGACACCGCGGACTTCGGGCACGCCGGCGGCGGCCGCGCGACCGCGGGGCGGAACGCGGCCATTCTGCCCGGCGGGGTGTCGGCCGCAAGACCGGGTCAGGCCTCGGGCGGTATGTCGCGGCCGTGAGGATCACCGCCACCGTGGCCCAGCTCCTGCTCGATGCGGCGACGCAGCCCGCTGCCGAGATGGTGCTCGACCCATTCGGCGGGCGGATGGAGGTGGTCGAGCGGGAGTTCGGCGTGCCGGCCGAGCCACGCCTCCCAGAGCCGATGCGAGCGGACGATCGTCTCCGCCTCCCGGCGGCCGCGCGGCGTGAGCCGCCACCCTCCGGCGCGGCGATCGACCCGGCCGCCGATCCGCAGGCTGGCGGCCGCCAGCCGGTCGAGCACCGTCCGCGGCGGCGGCCCTCCGTCCGTGCCGCTCTCCTCGGCACGCCACAGCGCCGCCAGCCGGTCCTCGCAGGCCACCCGCCAGGCAAGGCCCAGCCGGCCGCGAAGCCGGGCCATGATCCCGTCCTCGGGCGCCAGGCAGGCGGCCAGCGCGTACTCCACGCCGAGCACGACGGCGATGGCGCCCGCCGCATTGACGTTCCACCGCCACGCCACGAGGTATCCGATCACCGCGCCGGTGACGGCGATGCAGACGGCGACGATGGCCACGTGGTGCAGCCGGCGGACGAGCAGTTCGGCGGCGGCTGCCGGCGCGACGAGCAACGCCACCACGAGCACGGCTCCCACCGCCTCGAAGCTCGCCACCGTCGCCACGGCCGTCGCCGCCAGCAGGCCCGCCGTGACCGCGGCCACCGGCACGCCCGCGGCCCGGGCCGCGGCGGCGTCGAAGGCGGTGAACACCTGCAGTTTCCAGGTCGCCGCCGCCGCCACGACGATGACCGCGAGCACCGCCGTCCCCGCCACGAACGCCCGGGGGAGTTCCAGACCGGCGATCGTCAGCGTCTCGAACGGGACATATTCCAGGTCGCCGTACAGCAGGCACTGCGGGTCGAGGTGCATGCTTCGCGCGAAGGCCGTCACCAGCACCACGCCGAGGGCGAACATGGTCGTGAACACGACGCCCGCACCGGAATCCTCGTCGAGACCGGCCCCCGCTCCCAGCACCCGCGCCAGCCAGACGGTGACGAGGGCCGCGGCCACCGCCCCGACGAACACCAGCGGCCCGCCCGGCCGGCCGCCGGCGAGCACGGCGATGGCCAGCCCCGGCAGCACGGCATGGCTCACCGCGTCTCCCAGCAGACTCAGCCGCCGCACCACGAGCAGCGTGCCCACGATGGCGCAGGCCGCCGCGACCACCGCGGCCGTGGCGATCGCCCAGCCGTGCATCGCCCACTGGCCGCCCGTGGCCGCCAGCACCGGGATCAGGACCGGGGTCGGAACTGCGGTCACGGTCCGGCTCCCGGCGGCTCGGGCAGATCGATCGTCAGCGTCCGCCGCACCTCGTCCGGCGCCGTCTCGAGAAGCTGCATCCAAGCGGCGCGGCGACGCATGCGCACGGCGGCTTCCGCGCGGCCGGCGGTGGTGAGCCGCCAGCGGCCGCCGGCGGCGGGCTCGGCCCCGGCCAGCGGCGCCACCAGATACTGGCGCACCAGTTCGTCCCAGGCGTGCCCGGCCGCCCGGACGGCCGCGGCGCCGTCCCCCGCGACCGTCGCCACGAGCGGGTCGCGTTCGAACGCATCCGCGCCGGTCGCGCCGCCGGCCCGCCGGCAGGCGTCGAGCATCGCCCCACGAACGGCCCGCCGCCGGACCGCGGACTGCTCCAGCCACCGGGCGACCAACCCCCGGCCGGGAGCCGCGAGCAGCGACACGCCGCAGATCGCTGCCGCGACGAGGACGACGAGCGGACCGGTGGGAAGCTTCGGCACGACGGCGCTCGCTGCCACGCCGGCCAG
>JBIKKQ010000249.1:0-4284 GCA_044360305.1 Pirellulales bacterium | reverse complement strand
AGAGGCAGTTGCGGATGCAGTCGCGGAGGGCGGTGCGATAGGCCTCGGGGCTCGGCTCCGCGTCGCCCGTGCGGACGGCCGCGAGCCGCTTGGCGAGCCGGTGGGCGGCGCCGATCAGAAAGTGACCGCTGCCCACGGCCGTGTCGCAGACTTTTAATGTGAGTAGGGCACGCTCCGCGTCGGGGCCGCGCTTGCCGGCGAGGCGTTCGGCGAGGAGCGGCTCGAGGGCGGTGTCGAGACACACCTGCACCAGCGAGTCGGGCGTGTAGTGGGAGCCGGAAGTTTTGCGTTCGTTGCCGGCGGACAGGCCCAAATGAAAACGGTCGGAGGCGAGGGGGGCGGTGGGGTTGATCTCGGGGTGGAGTTCGAGGAGCTGTTCGTAGACGCCGCCGAGCTCTTCGCTGCCGAGGTTCTTGTAGTCCACGGAGCGGCGGCCGTCTTTATCGATGATCGTGGAGAGGCTGCGGACGGCTGCGAGGAGGGCGGCGTTGGAGAGGGCGGACGAGCCGAGGAGGCCGAGGGCGGCGTCGCTCCAGAGGTAGCCGCCGAGGCCGATCAGGCCGAGCGGGGGCGAGCCGGGGCCGCCGAGGGCGGTCATCACGAGCTTGAGCGATTCGTAGAGATCGCGATGGCGGTTGCCGCGGGTGGTGGCGGCGAGGGTTTGGAGGCGGGCGGCGGAGTAGTGGGCTTGGTAGAGGTCGCGGGCCCGGCGGGGGGCGGCGGGGTCGAGGAGGAGATCGCGGCTTTCGGTGACGAACAGGAAGAGGAAGCGATAGACGAGCCGGAGCAGGCAGCGGTAATACTCCTGCGGGGCAAGCGTGCCCGAGGCGAGGGCGGTGCGGAGGGCGTCGTTCGCGGGATGGGCGAGGAAGCCGCGGCCGAGGGCTTCGATCGCGTGTTTGACGCCGGTGGAGAGCTCGCCGAGCACGCGGGTGCCGACGGTGGCCCCCTCGACGTGCCACTTCTCGATCACGCACTCGTGGGGCTGGCCGTCGGCGGGGATGTCGAAGCGCGTGGCGTGGAGCGTGAGCCAGAGGAGGCGGAAATCGGCGAACGACTGGCCCTTGAAGATGGCTTCGAGGTCGAACTCCACGAACGCCTGGCGGGTCATGCTGACGTTGTCGCGGACGAGCCGGAGCTGGCGGCCGTTGGAGACGATGCCCCAGAGGGAGCCCTCGCTGCGGTTGAGCCATTCCTGGAGGAGCGAATGGGGAGCCGAGCGGCTGGCGCCGGCCACGCCCGCGGTGCGGCGGTCGAGCGGCACGCTCACGCCCACGAGGTGGATCGGAACGTGGTTCCACTGGTGGGAAATGGGAAACGTTTGGCCGGGGGAGCCGGCGGCGTCGTCGAGCGTGCGGGCGGTGGGGGTGGCGGTGAGCGAGCCGTAGCCGAGCTCCTGGAAGAGAAACCGCAGCCACTGCTTGAACGTGGGGCCGGCGGCGGTGTCGAGGAGCGGCGACGAGCCGAGCTCGTCGGTGAAGGCCCGGTGGATGTCGGTGAGCCGGGTCCAGGAGCGGGTGATCGCCTCGCCGAGGCGTTCGCCAGGGGCGAGGCCGTAGTCGCCGGGCCGCAGGCCGGGGAGTTTTTGCGTGTCTTCCGCGGCGACGCGCTCGAGCACGTCGGTGGGCAGCATGGGGCCAACCGTGGTGACGTGCTGAAAGGCGAACTGACGCCGTCGGCGGCTGGCCGGACGACGGAGAACGGCGGTGGGCATGGCCGAGAGAATACCCCATCGACCGGGGGGCGGCTATGGGCGCGGCGGCGGCTGATGGCGGGCGTGGAGTTCGAGCAGGGGCGCCATGTCGTGGGCGTCGGCGGCGCGGAGGCAGGCGAGGTATTCCGAGCGGATCGGGCTCTCGAGGCCGATGCCGGCGGGCCATTCCACGATGGGGCACTGGTGGATCCGCAGCCAGATGTTGGAGAGCATCCGGGACCAGCGGCCATTGCCGTTGCGGAAGGGGTGAATCTGCACCGCCCGGTGATGGATGAGAACCGCCTGTTCGAGCATGCTCGGCATGTAGGGCTCACGGCCGCGGATGTCGTCGCAGAGTTGGGCCAGATGCTCGCCGATGTGCGCCGGGTCGCTCCCCAGGGACAGTGGCCTGGTGCGGATCTGGCCGGCCCAGGACCAGACGTCGCCGAACATCTCGGTGTGGAGCCCCAGCATCCAGCCGAAGTTGAACGTGGCACTTTTCCGGGAAGGGACGGCCACGAGATACCGGATGACGGCCCGCCGGATGTTTTCGGCTTCGGCGACGGCGAGTTGGCTGCGGGTGCGGATGCGGCGGTTTCGCAGGCCGTCAAAATCCGTGAGCGGCGTTTCCCCGTCGGCGGCCATGCGTCATTCGGCCCAGAGGGTCTTGCCTCCGGTCGCCCGGAGCTCTCGGGCCGTGCGGCCCACCATCGCCTCGAACTGATGCCGCGTCAGCCCTTGGGCCTCGAGGGCCGAAGTCGCCTGCACGAGAGCCGCGGCCCGACGGGCCTTGGCTTTGGCGGCTCGACGCACGAGGGCATCGGCGGAAAGCTGGGGACGCACTCCCACCTGCATTCCCAGGGCAGCGGCGACCGCGCACACGTGGCCCATGGCCACGGTGGGCTCGCCACGGAGCACTCGCGCCACCGTGGCCGTGGAAATCCCACTCCGCCGGGCGAGCTGCGGGATCGTCATGCGAAGCTCCCGCCTGCGGTCGTCGAGGGGGGCAGTGGGTGACTCGATGGTGGCTGCCATGGCCGTCCTCAAAAAAGGCGTATCAGATACGAAATCCACAGGAATCATATCGTATATGATACGACTAGAAAACAGAAAAACGCTGTTCCTCAGGAATTACGAGGAAAAAAAGATTCGGGACTCTCCTGGTTATCCTGCCGGCAACAGGACGTACACCCCGAGCACGTCGGCCGGCAGCTGCGGGCGGACGTCGTACTTGAGGCCCTTCGTGCGGCTCTCGTCGCGAAGCTGGCGGTGAACCGCGAGCAGGGCCTTGGCCCGCTCGGCCGCGAAGGCATCGAGCCAGGGGGCGAGGGCCGGGGCGGCCGCCACCACCTTGCCGACAAACTCCCGCGACTGCTCGGGAGCGATGTTGGCGTCGGGAGTGGCCGTGAGCAGGGCTTCGGCCTGCTCCGGGGCGAGCCAGACGGCCTGCTCGGCCGCGCCCTCGAAGCCCACGATGCAGCATTCCTCCGCCAGTAGTTCGCGGGTGTCGCCGCCCACCGAGCGGAGGATGTGAAACCGCAGCCGAATGAGCAGAAGCGTGGTCCGCTTGGCGACGGCCTTCGTGCGGATCGCCCCGGAGCGGGCGGCCTTCGCCGACGCAGGATCGTCGATCGCCGTGCCCACGAGGTGGCTGGCAAGGGCCTCCACGAAGGGATGCGTGCGGGAGAGGAGGATCGTCTTCTCCACGTGCGGCAGCTCGAAGACCGCGTCGAACCGATCGGGCAGGCCTTCGGGGAGGCCGGCCCGGAAGGCGGGATCGGTAGCGGCGAGGTCAATCGCGAGCACCGTGCGGCCACCGGCTTTCTCCACCGGCTTCACGATGCCGCCGAGCGTTTCGACCGCGCGGGTCACGAACCGCTCCACGTCCACCGTCCTGCCGATCGACTGGCAGGCGTCGATCCAGTTCGCGGCCACGTCGGTGCGGATCGCCTCCTGGGCGAACATCGTGCGGGTGCGCTTCGAACGCTCGGCCTCGCGATCCCACTCGGCATGCAAGGCCGCGGTGGTGGGCTTGAGATACTCCTCCACCTCCGGAAGCAGTTTTTGGACGGCCTGCGTCGACGTCGCGTCGCCGCCCCGCAATAACAGGCCCTCGAAGATCGCCTCGACCACCTTCTCCGTGTTGATTGGCACGGGCACGCTCACGCCGAGCGTTTTCTGGATGCTGCGGTGCTTGTTGATCAGGATGTCGAGCACGATGCCGTCGATGCCGTTGTCGGCGCCGTAGAGGAAGGCAATCTCGACGGTCGGCTGCCGCTGGCCGTAGCGGTCCACGCGGCCCTCGCGCTGCTCGTGACGGGTGGGATTCCAGGCGAGGTCGTAGTGGACGACGGCGTCGAACGACTCCTGAAGGTTGATCCCCTCGGAGAGGCAGTCGGTGGCCACGAGCAGCCGCTTGTCGAACGCGGCGAGCTTCTCGACCCGCTCCTCCCGCTCGGCCGGCGGCAGTGAGCCCGTCACGCAGGCGATCTCCAGGCCCTTGACCGCGAGCCGCTCCCGGAGGCTGGCCGCCACGTATTCGGCCGTGGCGATGTAGCGGCAGAAGACGATCGGGGCCCGCTTGCGCTTGA
>JBIKKQ010000250.1:0-4284 GCA_044360305.1 Pirellulales bacterium | reverse complement strand
CACCGTCGTCGCCGCCCCGTGGCGCGACGACGACCTGCTCGCCGCCCTGCCCGGCGGGGCCGCCGCCGGCCCGCCGGCGCCCGCCGACCATCCGCTCCGGCAGACGGCGATCCTCGGCTCCGACCCGTCGCTCCGCCGGTTGCTCGACGTGGCGGAGCGGATCGCCCACACGCCGGCCACGGTCCTGATCACGGGGGAGAGTGGCACCGGCAAGTCGCTACTGGCCCGGGAGATCCATCGGCTGAGCGGCCGCAGCGGCCGGTTCGTCGAAGTGGCCTGCGGGGCGCTGGCCGATTCGCTGCTCGAGAGCGAGCTCTTTGGCCACGTGGCGGGGGCGTTCACCGGCGCGGCCGGCGACCGGGAAGGCAAGTTCCTCCTCGCCGACGGGGGCACGATCTTTCTCGACGAGATCGCGACCGCCTCGCCGGCGCTGCAGGTGAAGATGCTGCGCGTCCTCCAGGACATGCGGTTCGAGCCGGTCGGCGGCTCGCGCACGCAGGCGGTCGATGCCCGCGTGATCCTCGCCACGCACGAGAACCTGGAGGGGCTGGTGGCGGCGGGACGGTTTCGCGCCGACCTGTTCTGGCGGATCAACGTGGTGGCGCTGGAGATGCCGAGCCTGCGCGAGCGGGCCGGCGACATCCCGCTCCTCGCCGACCACTTCCTCCGGGCCGCGGCGGCCAAGGCCGGCCGCGTCGTCGAGGGGATCGCGCCCGCCGCGCTCGACGCGCTCCGCGGGCATGCCTGGCCCGGCAACGTCCGGGAACTGGAGCACGCCATCGAACGCGGCGTGTTCCTCGGCCGCGGCCCGGTGCTGGAACTCGCCGACCTGCCGCCGGCCGTGGCCGGCGGGGCGGGGCTCGTCGCGTCGGCCGCGACACCGGCGGCCGGGGCCGCGCTCAAGCAGGCGCTCGCCGCACCGGAGCGCCGGCTGATTCTCGAGGCCCTCGAGCGTTGCGGCTGGCGCCGGGACGAGGCCGCCCGGTCGCTGGGGATCAACCGCACCACGCTCTACAAAAAGCTCAAGCGGCTGGGGATGGACCTGTCGGCGCTGGAGCAGAAATAGGGACGGGAGCGAATTTCCAGGCTGCGGGTTCTGTCCGCTCTTCGACGCCTGCGGAAATTCGCTCCCGTCCCTATTTTCGGAGGACGATCTCGGCCTCGACGGGCAGATGGTCGGACCCGAGATCGGGGCCGACGGCACGGCGGATGACGGTGGTGCCGGGGGGCGCGTAGACGTGGTCGATCGGGATTCGTGGCATCCACAGGCGGGCGTTCCACGTCGCCTGCACGCCGCGGCCGAGGGCCGTGTCGCGCAGGCCGCTGCGGGTGGCGAAGTCGCGGCACGCCGGCGACCACGGCGTGGCGTTGAAGTCGCCGGCGACGACGCAGGGGCGTTCCGCCGTCGCGACGAAGTCGGCGATCGCCCGGAGCTGCGCGTCCCGCAGCCGCGACCACGTGCCGCGAACCGGCGACAGCGGATGCGTGGCGACGAACGTGAAGTCGCCGTCGGGGTGCCGCACGTCGGCCACGATCGTCGGCACGCCCGCCCCGCCGAACTCGACGTCGCGCACGGCGCCGAGCGGGAGTCGGGAGAGGACCGCGATGCCGAAGTTGTCGTCCCGCGGCAGGACGAGCCGTTCGGGGTACAGGTCGGAGAGGCCGGCGAACGTCTCCGCCCAGAAGGCATCGACCTCGAGCAGGGCGACGAGGTCGGGCCGCCGGTCGCGCAGGTAGGCCACGACCCGGTCCGCTTCCCGGTTCGCGGCGAGCAGGTTCAGCGACACGATCGACACGCCCGGTGCGGCCGCGCCGGCGGTCGGCGCCGCGGCCCGGGCCTGGCTCGTCCGGCCCGCCGTCCCGGCCGGCAGCCAGTAGGGCAGGAGCGGCCAGGCGTTGAGGGCCAGCGCCAGGCCGAGGGCGATGCGGCTCCGCCAGCCGCCGCGCAGGGCGGCCGCCGCGAGTCCCGCCGCCGCGAGGCACAGCCAGTACCAGCAGAAGTGGCCGGCGAGCTCCGGAATCCAATGCCAGCGGCCGCACCAGCCGGCGAACGTGGCCCCGAGCAGGGCCGCAGCGAGCAGGCCGAGCCACGGGCGTGCGCGGCCGGCGCGGGATGACGGGCTGGCGGGGGCGGGGTGCATGCGATGCTCAGCCGGCGGCAGGGACGAGGCCGGCCTGCAGCGACCAGGCCAGCAACGCGGCCAGCGCCAGCCGGTAGGCGATGAACGGCCAGAGCGTGTGGCTCGTGAGCAGCCGCAGCAGCCAGCGAATCGAGGCGTAGCCGACGACGCACGCGGCCAGCGTGCCGAGGGCCGTGGCGCCGGCGTCGGCGGGCGTGCCGAAGATCTCGCGCCGCTGCTGCCAGGCCTCGAGCAGGCCGGCCGCGGCGACCGCCGGCAGCGAGAGCAGGAACGAGAACCGGGCCGCGGTCGCCCGGTCGAGGCCGGCGAGCATGCCGGACGAGATCGTGACGCCGCTGCGCGACGTGCCGGGCACGAGCGCCAGCGCCTGCGCGAATCCCATCCCCAGACCGTCCGCGAACCGGACGCCCTCGAGGCCGGCGCGGCCCCGGCCGCCGCGGCGCGACCGCCACAGGCAGACGACCTCGGCGGCGGCCATCAGCGCCGTCGCGGCGAGCAGGGCGGCGGTCACTACGTGGAGATCGCGAAATTTGGTTCGGATCAAGTCGCGGCCCACGAACCCGGCAATCACGATCGGCAGCGTGCCGAGCACGATCAGGATCGCCGTGCGGGATTCGGGGCTGGCGAATGGGCTGCCCCGGCCCATCGCGGCGAGCAGCCCGCGACCGAGCGCGACGACATCGTGCCGCATCGCCGCCAGCACGGCCACCAGCGTGCCGCACTGGATCACCGCGGAAAAGCCCGCCCCCGGGTCGTCCCAGCCGAGGAGTGCGGGCACGATCCGCAGGTGCGCCGTGCTCGACACCGGCAGGAACTCGGTCAGCCCCTGGACGATGCCCAGCACGATGGCCTCGACGACGGTCATGGAACGGTGATTGAAGGAGGAGCGGCGCTGGACGGCCGTGCGGGACACGAGGAAACCATGATCATACCCCCGCGCGGCGGCCGCAGGACCGGGGGGAGGGTTTCGGCCGCCCCTTTCCCAGAGGCGAGGCTTCGGGCATACTGTTGCCCCGCCCGGTGGTTCCCGGCACCCGTGATTCAGGAGTCTCGTTTCCGCATGTTCCGCAACCTCAGCACCGTCGGCCTCCCTCTCTCGGGCCGCCCCAGCGAACTGATCGAACTGGCGCTCTCCTTCGGCTTCGACGCCATGGATGTCGATATCCTCGACTTCCAGCAGCAGGCCGACGCCTTCGGCGTGCCCCACGCACGACGGCTGATGGTGAGCGCCAGGCTGAAGCCGGGCGTGTTCCAGTTGCCGGTGCGGCTGTCGGCTGACGACAAGGCGTTCGAGCAGGACATGAAGGCCCTGCCTCGGCTGTTGGAACTCGCCGAGGCGACCGAGGCGTTTCGCGCCGTGTCCACGATCGCCCCCGCGTCGGACGAGCACTCGTTCAAGGATTTCTTCGAACTCCACCGGACACGGCTCCATGCCATCGGCGATCTGCTGGCCGCCCGCGGCATCATGCTCGGTCTGGCGGTCACGCCCGAGGCCGAAGCCCGCGAGGGGAAGGCGAACCAGTTCATCCATACCTACGAGAGCCTGCTGGGCCTCGTGGCCGTGGCCCACGAACGGGTCGGTGCGGTCGCCGATGCCTGGGCGATGCACGTGACCGGCGAGTCGCCGGCGGTGATCGAAAAGACGCCCAAGGGTCGGCTGGTGGAGGTGCGGCTCTCCGACGCTCCGCGGGCCACCGAGACCGGCGAACTCGTCCATGCGCAGCGGTTGATGCCGGGCGAGACGGGCGTCATCGACGCGGCCGCCATTCTCACCCATGCGAAGGCTGCCGGGTTCGAAGGCCCGGTGACGCCGTGGGCCGACCGGTCCACGCTGACGGGCCGCGGTCGGGAGAAGATCGTCCGGCTGGCAGGAGACCGGGTGGACGCCGCCTGGCGGGCCGCCGGTCTGCCGATCGTGCCGCGGTGGTTCACGCCCGTGGCCCGCGACCAGTTCGGCCGGCCGATCGGTGACGAGGTACTCGCCGGCGCGGAGTGACGCAGCCGCGACGGCGGGAGGGCTGGGCACGAGCCCAACCCGCCGGCGGCCGGCAGAAGTCTCGTCGCTGAGGCAAGGTCGCCTCACGCTCCTCGATCTTCCGCCGATCCGCCGGCTGCCGAACACCCCCCACAACGGTGCAAGCAT
>JBIKKQ010000248.1:0-4302 GCA_044360305.1 Pirellulales bacterium | reverse complement strand
CGCGGTCGCCGGATCCGGGACCGCCTGGCAGGACACATGGCGGCCACTTTCCCTCATCGCGGCGGCTGGCTGCTGTTCGCGGCCGTGGCCCTGGCCGCGGTGGCGAGCGACCTCGTCAGCAAGTCGTGGATCTTCGCCCTGCTCGGCATGCCGGGCACGGCCCCGCCGATCGAACTCGTGCCGCAAATCCTCCGCCTGCAGACGAATCTCAACGAGGGCGCCCTGTTCGGCATGGGGCAGGGGCTGGGCACGCTGTTCGCAGGCGTTTCAGTGCTGGCGCTCGCCGGGATCCTTGCCATGCTCATCCGGGAAACGACCCGGGCCGACCTGCGGTTGGTCGTCGCCCTCGGCCTGATCAGCGGGGGAATCGTCGGCAACCTCTACGACCGGCTCGGGCTGCCCGGGCTCGCCTGGCACGCACCAGCCGACCGGCTCGGCCAACCGGTCCGCGCGGTCCGCGACTGGATCCACTTCGAACTCCCCGGGATCATCGACTGGCCGATCTTCAATCTCGCCGATTCGTGGCTCGTGATCGGCGCCGGGCTGATGGTGCTGGCCACGTTTTGGGCCGGACCGGAGCAGCCAGCCGCCGTCGCCACAGCCCCCAAGGGTCCGGAGGCCGGGGCATGAGCCGCACGGAACCACGCTGCACGGAACCGGGACCTGCCGCGGCCGCCGGCCTGCACGACCCGCGGCTGGCGGCGGCGCTCGCGGCGACCCGGCTGGCCGGGGCCGAGACGCTGCGCCGGTTCGCCGACCCGACGCTGGCCGTCGAGGAGAAGGCGGACCGTTCGCCCGTGACCGAGGCCGACCGGGCCGCGGAGGCGATCCTGCGCCGAGAACTGCTCGGCCGGTTCCCCGACGACGCCTTTCAGGGGGAGGAGACCGGATCCACGGCCGGGACGTCGGGCTACGAGTGGATCGTCGATCCGATCGACGGCACGAAGTCGTTCATCCGCGGCGTGCCGCTTTACGCCACGCTCGTCGGCTGCCGGCGCGACGGCGCCGGGCTGCTCGGTGTGATCGCCATCCCCGCGCTCGACGAGCTCGTCTACGCCGCGGTCGGCGCCGGTGCCTGGCACATCCGCGGCTCGGCCGCGGCCGTCGCCGCCCGCGTCTCGCGTCGGGCGGCGCTCGGCGCGGCGCTCGTCTGCTCCAGCGACTTCACCTCGTTTCCGCGCTGGAGCGGCGGCGCGGATGCCGGGGCCGCCGCCCGCGGCCGGATCGAAACGGCCGCCGGCGTGGTCCGGACGTGGGGCGACGGCTACGGCTACCTGCTCGTGGCCACGGGCCGGGCCGACGTCATGATCGACCCGTTGATGAACCGCTGGGACGCGGCCGCCGTCGAGACCGTGGTCCGCGAGGCCGGGGGCCGGTTCACCGACTGGGCCGGGGGGGAACGGATCGATGCCGGCGACGGGGTCGCCACCAACGGACTCCTGCACGGCGCCGTGCTCGACCTGCTGCCGCCGCAGGCCGGCCCTACTGCCTGAAAGCCCGGCTTGTCAAAATCGCGGCCGCGATTACATTCTAGGGCTTCCATTCGCGGGAACGTGTTTGCCACGTCCCCCGGCACACTCCCCCAGCAAGAGCGCTCCCGTGGCACGTTCCTGTCAGGTCTGCGGCAAGGGTTTTTCGGTCGGTAATCAGGTCACGATCCGCGGCAAGGCGAAGTACCTCGGCGGCGTCGGCACCAAGGTCACCGGCATCACCCGGCGGAAGTTCAAGCCGAACCTCCAGCGGCTGCGGGTCACCGTCGGCAACGGCACGAGCACGAGCGTGCTCGTCTGCACCCAGTGCATCAAGGGGGGCAAGGTGACGAAGCTCATCAAGCAGCAACCGTTCCGGCTCCCGAAGGTAGAGAAGGCGGCGAAGCCGGTGGCCGAGGAGGCGGTGCCCTCCGGTCCCCGCGCCCGTCCCTGATCCCGTCGCAGCACGTCTCCTCCATGACACTCTCCCGGCAGGACGTGGCGAAGGTCGGCATGCTGGCCCGGCTGGCACTGACCGACGCGGACCTCGAGCGCATGACGGGCGAGCTTTCGAAGATCGTCGGCCTCGTGTCGCAACTGGCCGAGGTGGACACGGCGGCCGTCGAGCCGCTGGCCCATCCGCTCGACTCGCAAAACGTGTTTCGCGACGATGAACTGCGGCCCTCGCTGACGACGGCCGAGGCGCTGCAATCGTCGCCGCGGCACGACGGCGAGTGTTTCCTCGTGCCGGCCGTGCTCGGCGAATCGGGAGCCGCCTGACCCGCGGCCTGTCGGCGCCATGCAGCCCCTGGAACTCTCCGCCATCGATCTGGTCGCCGCCGTCCGACGCGGCGACGTCAGCGCCGTGGAGTGCGCCGAGGCCTTTCTGCGCCGCATCGAGCGGGTGGACGGGAAGGTGAACGCGTTCCTCAAGGTTGACCGCGACGGGGCGCTGGCCCGGGCGGCCGACGTCGATGCCCGGCGCCGGGCGGGCAGTCCGATCGGCCCGCTCGCCGGCCTGCCGGTGGCGGTCAAGGACGTGCTCTGCACGGCCGACCTGCCGACGACCTGCGCCTCGCGGATGCTGGAGCATTTTCGACCGCCCTACGACGCCGAGGTCGTCCGCCGGCTGCGGGCGGCCGACGCCGTGATCGTCGGCAAGACGAACATGGACGAGTTCGCGATGGGGGGCTCGAACGAAAACTCCGCCTTCGGCCCGGTGAAAAACCCCTGGGACCTGTCGCGGGCCCCGGGGGGCTCGAGCGGCGGTTCGGCGGCCTGCGTGGCGGCCGACATGGCACCGGTGGCGATCGGCTCCGACACCGGCGGCTCGATCCGCCAGCCAGCGGCGCTGTGCGGCATCACCGGCCTGAAGCCGACCTACGGCACCGTCAGCCGGCGCGGCCTGATCGCCTTCGCGTCGAGCCTCGACCAGATCGGGCCGATGGCCCGCTCGGCGGCCGACTGCGCCCTGCTCATGGAGACGATCGCCGGCCACGATCCCGGCGACTCGACGTCGCTGGCCGACGCCGTGCCGCGGTACACGGAACTGCTCGGGCAGCCGCTCGCCGGCCTGCGGATCGGCCGCGTCGCCGAGCACTTCGCCGAGGGGCTCGACCCGGAGGTGGCCCGGGCGGTGGAGGAGGCGTTCGCCGCGTTCAAGGCCGCCGGGGCGACGATCCACGACGTGAAACTGCCGCACGCGAAGTACGGCATCCCGACCTACTACCTGATCGCGCCGTGCGAGGCGTCGAGCAATTTGGCGAGATACGACGGCGCGCACTATGGGCACCGGGCCGAGCCCGGACAGGGCCACCGGGCTGAGACGGGACGGGGCACTGGGCCGAGCCCGGCCGCGGGCAGCTTCGATTCCCCGCTCGTCGAGATGTACTGCCGCAGCCGGGCCGAGGGTTTCGGGCCCGAGGTCAAGCGCCGGATCATGCTCGGCACCTACGCGCTCTCGGCGGGCTACTACGACGCCTACTACGCCAAGGCCCTGCGGGTCCGCCGGCTCATCCGCCAGGATTATCTCGACGCCTTCAAGGAGGTGGACCTGATCGGCGGCCCGACGTCGGCCACCGCCGCCTTCGCCCTCGGCGAGAAGTCGAGCGACCCGCTGGCGATGTACCTCGTCGACATGTACACCGTGACGGCGAACCTCGCCGGCATCGGCGGGATCTCCTTCCCCTGCGGGTTCACGGCCGGCGGCCTGCCGATCGGCTTTCAGCTCCAGGGGCCGGCCCGCGCCGACGCACTCCTCCTCCGGGCAGCCGACCGCTACCAGCGGCAGACCGACTGGCACGTTCGCCGTCCGACGCTCTCCTGACACGCTCCGATGACCATGCCCGCCGCCGCCGCGCCCTTCACGACCGTCATCGGCCTCGAGGTCCACGTCCAGCTGCTGACGAAGACCAAACTCTTCTGCGGCTGCTCGACGACGTTCGGCGCGGCCCCCAACACGCAGGTCTGCCCGACCTGCCTCGGCCTGCCCGGCTCGCTGCCGGTGATGAACCGGCGGGCCTTCGAACTCGCCGTGCGGGCGGCGCTCGCCCTCGGCTGCCGGATCGCCCCGTTCACGAAGTGGGACCGGAAGAACTACTTCTATCCCGACCTCCCCAAGGGCTACCAGATCAGCCAGTTCGACCTGCCGTTCTCCAGCGACGGGGCGCTCGAGGTGGTCGATCCAAAGGGTGCGTTCGCGCGGAAGGTGGGGATCATCCGCGTCCACCTCGAGGAGGACGCGGGCAAAAGCATGCACGACGAGGCGGCGGGCACGGCCGACACCCGTATCGACCTCAACCGGGCCGGAACGCCGCTGTGCGAGATCGTGACC
>JBIKKQ010000080.1:0-15221 GCA_044360305.1 Pirellulales bacterium | reverse complement strand
GAACGCCCGGCGATGGGGAATGGGTAACCCCGACCAGCGAACCGCGCACGTTTCAAGTGTGGGCCGTATTACAGATCCAACGCGAACGACTCCCCCGCCCGAAATGTGCCGCTGGCGGGATCGAAGACCCGGCGATCGGCCGTCAGCCGATTGCCGACGAACGTGTAGCGGTTGTAGCCCCGGCCGCGGGCGTCGGTCGTGCTGCCGACGCAGATCACCGGAAACGGCGCCGTCTGCGGATCGACGATCCGATAGGGCCGGTGCTGGTGCCCGTGCAGCCAGAGCCCGACGCCACCGCGGCGGGCGACGGCGACGAGGTCGGCCACGTCCCGCAGGCCATGGTGCTCCTTCTCGGGCAGGCCGTCCGGCCGGACCACGGGGTAGTGGGTGACGAGAACCCGCGGACCGGCGTCGAGTTGACCGAGGAGCCGCTCCAGCCGGTCGAGCTGGGGTCGCCCCGCCAGGCCGCTGGCATCGGTCGGCCGGCGATGCCCGCGGCAGGAGTTCACCCCCACCAGCCACAGATGGCCGACCCGCTGGGCGAACGGATAGGTCAGGCCGTCGATCCGCAGGCCGGCCTGCCAGGGAGCGAAACTCCGCTCGAACGCCCCGCTCGCCTCGTCCGCCGGGGTGTAGTAGTCGTGGTTGCCCGGCACGGCCAGCCCGGCGATCGGGTCGGGTTCGTGCACGCCCAGCAGCCGGGCAGCCTGGTCAACTTCCGCGGCCAGGCCGAGGGCGCTGGAGTCGCCGGAAAAAATCACGTGGTCGGGACGCGCCTCGCCCCGCCATTCGGCGGCCAGCGCGGCGAGGATCGCATCGGTGTGTCGAAACCGCTTGCCCCGGCCGAGAAGCCGGAGGTTGATCCAGCCGGTCAGCCGCTTGGAGATGTAATCGGCTGGCCGCCACGCCGTCCCTGGCGCGGATACGTGAACGTCGCTCACATGCACGAGGCGGAGCGGTCGATCGTGCATCGTCGCTTCCCGGCCCGGGTGCCTGCCGCGGCGCGGGGCCCGGCTCAGGCGGAGATCGAGGCGATGCGGATCTTCGTGGCCAGCGCCCGGTGGCCGGTGCGGCGCCGGTAGTTCTTCCGACGCTTGAACTTCTGGACGTAGATCTTCTCCCCCTGCACGAGGCCCAGCACCTCGGCCTTGACCGACGCCCCCTTCACCTTCGGCTTGCCGAGGGTCAGCCGGCCGGCGTCGCTGACGGCCAGCACCTCGTCGAACACGACCTCGCTGCCGGCCGGCAGCGGTGTGCCGTCGGCCGCATGCCGGAAGTCGATCTCCAGTTCCTGCCCCTCGCGGACCATGTACTGCCGGCCGCCGTCCACGACGACGGCGTAGCGATGGCCTCCGCCTTCCATGCTGGCGGCGGTGGCGGGGGAAGCGTTCGCGGGGGTTGCCTTGGCCATGATTCCGATCCGATGCGGGAAAACGTGTGGAAATGCCGCTCGCGGCGAGCGTCGAAGACTACCGCGCCGCCGGCCGCGGGTCGAGTGGGGGTCCGATTCGGCCCCATTCGACCCGCGCCGGCGATTTCAGCGGCCCGCCGGGTCAGGGAAACCGGACCGACCGGCCGTTGGTGTCCCAGGCCTCGAACACGAGGTGTTCGGGCGATACCCCGTCCCGGCCGTCCACGTGGAGCTGGATGTGGGTCTCGTCCTCGAACTGCGTGATCTCGCGCCGCTTGCGGTTGTTGATCCAGGTCGCCACCTCGTCGTGGACCGTGACGTTGAGCCGGGTCACGTCGTCGCGGGTGGCGGAGAGCTGCAGCGTCCGCATCACCTCGATCGCCATGCTCTCGGCCGTCTTCACGATCCCCGTGCCGGTGCAGGTCGGGCAGTCGCGGAAGATGCTCTTCCGCAACGACGGCCGGATCCGCTGCCGCGTCATCTCCACGAGGCCGAACGGGCTCGTCCGCAGGATCTTGGTCCGGGCCCGGTCGCGCTTCATGGCGTCGTGCAGCGCCTTCTCGACCCCACGCCGGTACTTCTCCTTGCGCATGTCGATGAAGTCGTTGACGATCACGCCACCGAGATCACGGAGCCGGAGCTGGCGGGCGATCTCCTTGGCGGCGATGAGGTTCATCTGGTAGGCGTTCTCCTCGGCGCTCTTCTCGGTGCGGAACGAGCCGGAGTTGACGTCGATCGCCACCAGGGCCTCGGTCTGGTCGATGACGATCGACCCGCCCCCCTTGAGCGGCACCTTCCGCTGGTACATCTTGCCGATCTCCTCCTCCAGGCCGTAGCGGTGGAAGAGCGGCTCCTTGCCTTCGTAGAGCTGGAGCCGACCGGCGTACTTCGGCATCACCAGCTCGAGGAACTCCTTGGCCCGCTCGTAGGCCGCCGGCTCGTCGATCAGGATCCGCCCCACGTCCTCCGTGAACATGTCCCGGATCGTGCGGATGATCATGTCGCTTTCCTGGTAGATGTCGATCGGCGCGGAGAACTTCCGCATCCGGCGGACGATGCTCTTCCAGAGATTGAGCAGGTAGGCCATGTCGCGGGCCATTTCCGACTTCGTCCGCTCGGTGCCGGCCGTCCGCACCACGAACCCCACCCCCTTCGGCGGCTTGAGGTCGAGCATGATGTCGCGGAGCACCCGCCGGTCACGTTCGTCGTCGATCTTCTTGGAGATGCCGACCCGGCCCAGCGGCGGCATGAGCACCAGGTATCGGCCGGGGATCGAGATGTAGGTGGAAAGCGTCGGCCCCTTCGTGCCGAAGCCCTCCTTGATCACCTGCACGAGCACCTCGTCGCCCCGGCGGAGGATGTCCTGAATCGGCGGCTTGACCCGGGGCCGGTCGCCGATCCGCGGCTTCCGCCGGGTGGCGGTGCGGCCGCCGGCATCCCCCTCCCCCTCGGCGTCGCCAGCCCGACCCGGCGGCTCGGCATCGAACGCCTTGTCGGGATCGAGCCCCCCCTGTCGGTAGTACTGCGGCTCCACGTCGCTGATGTGGAGGAAGCCGTTGCGGCCGACGCCGAAATCGACGAACGCCGCCTGGATCGAGGGCTCGATGTTGACGATCCGCCCCTTGTAGATGTTTCCCACCAGGTTGTCCTGGCTGGTCCGCTCGACGTACAGCTCCTCCAGCTGGCCATCCTCGATGATCGCGATCCGGCATTCCTCCGGCTGCGACACGTTGATCAGCATTTCCTGTTTCATCCGTTTGTCCTTTCCTTGTGAACAGCCCGTCGGGACCGGCGCCTCAGGCGACCGTCCCGCCGAGCAGGCGACGCACCTGGTCCCGGAGAAAGGCTTTCACCTCCCGGGCACCGTCCATCGCCAGGGCCTTGTCGGCGATCAGGCGGCAATCGGCGACCGAAACGCTTCGGCACACCTGCTTGACCTCCGGGATGGCGCTCGCCGGCACGCTCAGCTGCCGCAGCCCCAGTCCCAGAAGCAGCTGCGTGTACATCACGCTGCCGCTCATCTGACCACACACGTTGGCCGGCACGCCGGCCTCCCGCGCCACGTCCAGCGAGCGGCGCAACAGCCGCAGCACCGCCGGATCGCAGGCGTTGTACAGATCCGCCACCTCCTTGTTGCCCCGATCGACCGCCAGCGTGTACTGGATCAGGTCGTTGGTGCCGATGGAGACGAAATCGACCTCCTTGATGAAGGCGTCGAGCATCATCACCGCGGCCGGGGTCTCCACCATCATCCCCACCGGCATCCGCGGATTGAACGCGATGCCGTGCTCGGCGAGGTCCTCCATGACGTCGGCGAGCACCATCCGTGCCTGCCGCAGCTCGACGATCGTCGAGACGAGCGGAAACATCACGCGCACGTCCCCGAGGGCGCTGGCCCGAAGGATCGCCCGGAGCTGGGTGCGGAACATCGGCAGCTTCCGCAGCGACAGCCGGATGCTCCGCAGGCCGAGGCACGGGTTCCGCTCCTCCTCGGGCGTGGTCTCGGTGTGCATCTTGTCGGCACCGAGGTCGAGCGTGCGGATGACGACGGGCTTGCCCGCCATCGTCTCCACCACCGACCGATAGGCCGCGAAGTGGTCCTCTTCGGTCGGCTCGCGCCGCGACGTGAGGTAGAGGAACTCGGTGCGATACAGCCCGATCCCGTCGCAGCCCCGGGCAAGGCAGTGCTCCGCCTCGCTGGGAAACTCGATGTTGCCGGTGATCTGCACGCGGACGCCGTCGGTCGTCTCGGCGGGCAGGTCGCGGAGCACGTCGAGCCGGGCGGCGGCCGTCCGCGCGTCCTCCAGTTCCTGCCGGTAGCGGGCGATCGTCTCCTCGTCCGGCTGGAGGATCACCAGCCCTTGGTTGCCGTCGAGGATCACCGGCTCGCCACCGGAGACGTCGGCGAGGAACGGCCCGATCCCGACCACGGCCGGGATCTCCAGCCCCTCGGCGACGATCGCCGTATGGCTGCCCGGCCCGCCGAGCTCGGTGGCGAAGCCCTTCACCAGCCGACGATCGAGGTTCGCCGTCTCGCTGGGGGTGAGGTTGTGGGCGAGCACGATCACCGGCTGGGAGATCGAGGCCAGCGTCTCGCGGCGCTGGCCGAGCAGGTTGCGCAGCAGGCTGCGCTCGATGTCGTGGATGTCGTGGGCCCGCTGGGCGATGTGGTTGTCGAGGTTCTGGAACGCCTTCGCGTAGCGGCGCAGCGTGCGGCTGACGGCGTATTCCGGCCACCAGTTGCGGTCGCGGACGGCGCTGGTCAGCTCCTGCTGCAGCCGCTCGTCGTGGAGCATCGCCAGGTGGGCATCGAAGATCGCCGCGTACTGTTCCCCGAGTTCGGCCCGGATGGCGTCGCGGTTGCGCTCGATTTCCCGCGCCGTGTCGGCGATCGCCGCCCCGAGCCGGGCCAGTTCGGTATCGACGGCGCTGCGCTCGACGAACCGGCGCGGGATGCGGAATCCCTCGCTGTCGAGGACGAAGGCCTCGCCGATCGTGACGCCGGGGGAGACGGCGATGCCCTGGAGTTTCAGCATGGGGCGCCCGCCACGCGCCGGCTGCGGAGGCCCGGCCGGAAGATCGCGTCGCGACGTCGCGGGCCGTGACGGCCGGCACGACAGTGCGGATCGGGCGATCGGAATTCCGGGGGGTCGCGCCAGGCGGGGAGGAGCGGCTCCTGTGTGTTGTCTAAAGGTCGGGAACCGCCGCGGGCGGGGGCCTGGTCAGGCCCCCTGCCGCCCGGGGGCGGTCAGGAATCGTCCGGTTCAGTAGGTTCGTCGTGTTCGTCGAAGCGGCGGTCGAACAGGCTGCCGATCGCCTCCAGCGCCTCTTGGGCGTCGGGGCCGGTCGCCTCCACCACCAGTCGCGTGCCGGCCTCCGCTGCCAGCGTCAGCACCTCGAGGATGCTCTTGCCGTCCACCCGCTGCGCGTCGGCGACAAGCTCGATCCGCGACTGCCAGCGGCGGGCCTCGCGGGTCAGCAGGGCGGCCGGGCGGGCGTGCAGCCCCTGCCTGTTGGAGACGACCACCTCGCGGGACAGGGTGTCGCCTGCAACGGCGTCGTGATTCACGGCGTCTGGGTTCATGGACTGCCTCACGATGCCACGCCGTGGCTGTCCGCTTCCTCGAGCAGCGACTGGATGTCGGCCGGCCCGTGCGCCGCCTTGAGCAGCCGGCAGAAGTGGTCGTCGCGCAACTGCCGCGAGATGTTCTCCAGCGCCCGCAGATGGTCGCCGGGCCGGTCCGGCGGCGATACGAGCAGGAAGAAAAGCTGCACCGGCTCGCCGTCGAGGCTCTCGAAATCGACCCCCTCGGGACTGACCGCGACGGTGCCCACGAGCCGGTTTACGCTCGGATGCTTGGTGTGGGGGACAGCCACGCCGCGACCGATCCCCGTGCTGCCAAGGTCCTCCCGCTTCATGATCGCCTTGACGATCCCCTCGAGATCGCCGGCGCCGATCTTGCCGGCATCGACGAGCGCTCGGGCCATCTCCCGGATCACGCCCTCCTTGGTGGAGGCATCGAGGCGAGAGCGGATGGCTTCAGGAGAGACGAAATCGGAGAATTTCATGCGCGGCGATGTCCAGCGTCGGTGAGGCTCGGTGGCAAAATTATGGGCCGACGGGACCGTCGGAAGGGGGTGTCATGAATGTCGGGATGACTGCACGTGCTTGTGGTCGCGGACCTTTTCCTTGTGCTTGCGCAGCTGCTGCTCGAGCTTCTGCACCGCACCGTCCACGCTCCGCCACAGCTGGGCGGAATCCTCGCGGCTGACGAGCTCGTGAAAATGCTCGGCGGAGGCGACGATCTCCACGCTGGGCTGGCTCGAGTTTTGCAGGTCCACCGTGACGTTGAGGGCGGTCAGGCGGTCGAAATACCGATTCAGACGCGAGACCTTCGCCACGACCTTCGACTGCGACGCCGGGCTCAAGTGCCCGTGCCGGGCGGAAACTTTGATCTGCACCCGTTGTTCCTTTCCGAAGTCCATGACCCCGCGTCGGCCCGGGGCGGGCCCCCGTGCCGGGAGCGATCGACCCGCTCCACGGGCGGCCGGCGGCCGCGTCCACAGCGGATCGTGCCCGGCCCGATGGCGTCGAGCATATCACCCGGTTCGGGCCGCCGACAAACGTCGGGCGCAAACGCCGCGTCCGGTGCGGATTCGAGCCGCTTCGCCGGGCCGCGTTCAGGGGGGCGGCGCGGCGGGACGGCGAATCCGCCCCTGTTCCAGTTCCTTTCGCCAGGCCGCGACGGCGTCGCGCCGCAGTTCGACCGACCAGTCGGGATCGTATCGAGGCCGGCCCGTTGCCGTTCCGGGAACGATCGAATCGAGGTTCCGCAACGCATACCGGCGGACCACCAGTTCCGGCGCGTCGAGCAGCTCCACGAGCCGGGCGTCGGCGCCGGCGGCGAGATCCGCGTCGGACGTTCCCCGTGCCAGGGCGACGAGATCGCGGCCGCGACCGGCGGGCGCGTGCTCCGCGAACGCCCGCGTTAACGCCTCCGCCGCGTTGACGCCGCGGGCCAGGGCGAGCGGCACAGTGGCCTCTTCGAGCTTCCGCCATCGGCCGCTGCGCAGGCCGGTCGGCCCCGAGTCCGCACAGAGCAGCCTGACGAGGTCGCCGTAGTCCCCCACGAGCGCCAGCGTGGCGGCCGCCAGCGTTCGGTTTTCCTCGCGCTCCCGCCGGTCGGCGGCCATGTCCCGCAGCGATTTCTCCAACGGCTGATCGCCGGCAAGCCGGGCCTGCATGGCGGCGGCCGCCGTCGCGTCGAGCCGGTCGATCCGCGGAGGAGCGGCGATCCAGTCGAGATCGCGGCCGGGCAGCACCGCCGCCCTGTCCGGTTCGCGACCATCCCAGACGATCCTTCGCCCCGCCTCCAGCAGGCCATCCGGCTGGAGGCCTTCCAACGGTCGCTCGGGATCGCCCCCGTCGTTCCCCGTCTGCCGCCAACGCATGCCCGCGGTCGTGGTGGCGATCGTGGCTCGGACCAACTGCTCGCCCGCTGCGGCCCCCGGCTCCCGGTCGAGCTCCACCTCCACGCCGATCGGATTCCGCCGTCCGTCCATGACGACGCCCGACAAACCGCCGGCCGTGAGGCCCAGCCGGGCTCCCTCCTCATCGGCGTGAATCGCGACCCGACCGAACACGAGTTCGAGCCGCGGCGTGCCGTCGGCATCCGTCGTCAGGGTCACCCGCGACTGTGGCTCCAGCCGGATCGTGCTGCCGCGCACGTGGATTTCCGGCCGACAGCCCGGCGGCGCGATCAGATCCTCGCGGGCGGCGAGCGCGCGCCCCGGGGGCAGCACCGCCCACCCGGTCGTCCCGTGCACCGGCTTTCTGTCGGCATCGGCCGGCGGACGATGCAGGAGCAGACCGTGGCCGCTGCGACTCACGGCCGGGACCTCCGGCGGCTGCGCGATGATCCGCCGTGGCGGCTGCTCCACGACCGCCGGCACCGCCACGATGGCGAGGGCATCTCCGTTCGGCACGCGCGGCTGCGCGGTGCCGGCCGGCGCGGCGTTCCCGGCGGCTGGGCCGGCCGGCGCCGGTGAGGGGGTTTCGACGCCGGGCGGTGCACTGCCTGCGTCTGGCTCGACCGCCGGCTCCGGTGGCCGTTCGGGCTCGGTCACGACCGCCGCGGCGGGCTCGGGCTGCGGAGGTTGCGGCGGCGGCGGTGGCATGTCGCGGTTGTCCGGTGAAACCGCCGGCGGAGTCTCGGCCGGCACCACGGCCGCCGGTGGCCGGGCGTCGGGGGCAGGCGACACGGCCGGCTGCCGAGCCGCCGCCTCCGGCCGGTTCACCGCCACGCGCCGATCGGGCCGCCGGGGCGCGAGCGACTGGAAGAAGAACCCGACCAGACCGACGAGCAACGCGACGGCGACGGCCGCCGAACCCCAGGCCACGAGCGGCGCCCGGCGGACACGCCGCGCCGACGGGCTGGCAGGCCGGAGAGGCGCGTCCCTGCCCGTGGCCGGTCGCTCGCTGCCCGCGGCGCGGCCGGCTTCGACCGGCTCCACGGGGTGTGCAGCGATGTGGTCGCGGATCGCAGACAGCAGCCGTTTTCGGGCCGCCACGTCGAGCGGAGCCACCACGCCCGGTTCCCGCGACATCTCCGCCAGCACGCCGTGGCACGCCGCGACCTCCGCGAGATGGATGTCCGATTCGATGCAGATCCGCTCGAAGTCGGCCAGCCGCTCGGCCGGCAGGCAATTGTCGAGGTACTCGGCCACGGAATTGGCGTCGTCTGCCAGGCCGCGGGCGTCAATCCGCGGCGCCCCCACCCCGGCGTTTTCCACGACGTCCTGGATCCGGCGAACGAGCGTCGGGGCCACCGGGCTGGCGGCCACCTTCTCCGCCAGCGCCTGCTGTTCCTGGGGTGGAAGCAGGCTGTCGAGCCAGGCGAGCAGGGTTCGCAAGGTCAGGCGCATGGCTGGACTCCCCGGAGGCAGGTTGCGGTCGCCGCCGGGTGTCTCGCCCGGATGGCTGGCGGCGCTCGCTCCTTCTATAAGTGGCAGCGGCGGGGAAATTTCGTACAGGCGGACGACGCAAAATCCCCGAAACGGTCCCTGGCCGCCGCCAGGGGCCCCGATCCGCAACTGCCCGGGCTGCGTAGGAGCATTGCCCCGCGGACGGTTCCGGGGATCGGCCGGCGACGGCGACGGTCTAAAATAGGCCGACTTGGATCCCCGGTCCGGGAACGACGGTCCCACACCCTTCCCAGCCTTGCCGATGGACACCTTGCCGCACATCCGTCGCCAGCAACTCCTGACGCACGCGGCGGGCTACGTCGAGCTCGCCGAACTGCTCGTGGACGGGGAGGGTCCGCCGCCGGAGACCGCCGCCCGGCTGCTGCGGCGCGGGCTCGACACGCTGGGGCAGCTTGCCGAGGCCGACCGCGACGATCCGCAGGCCCGGCTGCTGCAGGGGGAGGCGTTGCGGGCGCTCGGCGAGTGGCAGTCAGCCCTCGAGCCCCTCGAGGCCGCCGCGGCCGGTGCGCCGACGCGGATCGATGCCTGGCTCGGGCTCGGCTGGTGCCTGAAACGGCTCGGCCGACTCGACGATGCCATCGCGGCCCTGGAACGGGGACGGGCGCTGTCGCCGCGGCAGCCGATCCTGATGTACAACCTCGCCTGCTATCACTCGCTGGCCGGCAACGTGCCCGCCGCGATCGAAAACCTCACCCAGGCGATCGCGCTCGACGCCCGATTCCGCGATCTCACCGGCAAAGAACGCGACTTCGATCCGATTCGTGCCGACCCACGGTTCGTGGCGGCGACGCACGTCACGGTCTGAATCCGCCTTCGTCGCCCCCTGCAGCCGGACTCGCCCCATGACCAGTCCGGCACTCCAGGAGGTGATCGCCCTGCTCGGCGCGCCGGCCGCGGGCAACCCGGCGCAGTATCTGTTCGAGCGGGCGATCGCGGCGGCCGGGCTCGATTGGCAGTTCGTCACCTGCGACGTGGCGCCCGATCGCCTGGCCGACGCGTTGGCCGGCATCGGCGCCCTCGGCCTGCGCGGCTGCCTGCTCGCGGGCCCGTTGTGCGTGGCGGCGCCGCAGCTGCTCACCGTCCGCACGCCGACGGCGGATTTTGCCGGCGCCGTGAACCTCGTGGTGCGCGAGGGAGACGGCCTCGGCGGCCACCTGACCGTCGGCCGGGGCGTCGTCGAGGCCCTGCGGGCGCACGTCGATCCGGCCGGCGGCCGCGCGGCGATCTTCGGCACGACGCCCGCCTGCCGGGCGACGGCGCTCGAGCTCGCCCTCGCCGGGGCCGCGGGCCTTCTCGTCTGCGACGCCGACGAACCACAGACCGCGGGCCTCGTCGATCGGCTGCGCGCGTTGAACGCTCCCCGGGCCGACGTCCTCCCCTGGCGGCCGACCGTCGCGGTTCCCGACGACGTCGAGATCATCGTCACCGATGCGGCCGCGGCCCCGGAGATCGAGAACCTGCGGCCCGACCTGGTGGTGGCCGAATGTCTCCTCGCCGCCGACCCGTCGCCGTTCCTCCGCCGGGCGGCCGCCGCCGGCTGCTGCGTCGTGGACGGTCTCGAGGTGCACGCGGCCCGGACGGCGATCGACTTCCACACGCTCTCGGGCCGCGATGCCGACACCGACATGCTGCGCGAGGCGCTCGACGAGTTTTTCGCCTGAGCGGGCGGGCCGATCGGGTGTCGCGCGGCGAACCGGTCAGGGGGCGGCGGGCGGTGCGGGACCCGCGCCGTCCACGGCGAGCCGCTCGATCTTGCGCCGCAGCGCGATGGCCGCCTCGCGGACGTCCGGGGCCGGATCCTTCTCCAGCGGTGCGATCGCGGTCACGATCGCGTCGGGGCCCGGACCGCCCCGCGCATCGACGAGCAGCCCGAGGCCCCGGAGGGCGTTGACGACGACCACCACGCGCTTGTACCGCCGGGCCTGCGCCTCCTGGTCCTCGGGAGCCGCCACCACGTCGGGCTGGGCGAGCATCTCGCCCAGCGTGTCCCAGCCGGCGCCGTCGCCCACACGGGCGAGGCCGACGGCGGCGTTGTAGCGAACGTTGTCGTTGTCGTCACCGAGCATTTCCACGAGCCGGTCGCGGCCGGCGACGCCGGAGACGACGCCGATGGAGTAGGCCGCCCGGGAGCGGAGCGCCGCGTCGTCGCTCCGCGAGGCGGCCACGAGCGCCGCGTTCACGGCGGCCGGATCGGGAAACTCCCGGTTCACCTGCCGCAGGTTCACGGCCAGCACCGCGATCGCCTCGACGGCGGCCTGGGAGACCTGCGGGAGCGAGGGATCGGTGATCCGCGCCAGCAGCGGGGCCGCCGCCTCGGGCACGGCGAACTCGCCGAGCGCCCGGCAGAGGTAGGTGCAGAGCGTGGAGGGCCTTTCGGGAAGCCTTGGATCGTCGGCCGCCCGCGGCCGTCCGCTGGCCACCTCGGCGTCGAGGATGGCGGCGAGCTGGCCGGCGAGGGCGGGATCGTTCTTCAGCCGCGCCCCCTGCCTGCCGCGCAGGTCGTCGGCGAAGTTGAGGGCCGCGTGCCAGCGTCCCGCGGTGTTCCGCTGCAGCGCCTTGAGTGACGCCTCCGGGTCATTGCCCATGTGCGCCAGCCAGTAAAACGCCAGATAGACGCAGACGATGATGCCCACGATCAGCGCCGGCACGAGGAACAACTGCACGAGGAACCCGGCGTTGGGAGCCTCGACCGGCGGCAGAGAATCGTCGGCGGAGAGCGGGCGACGCGGCGAATCGGTCATGGTATCGTGAGGTTCCTCGGTCGGGGCATTCGGCCGGCCCGCGAGGATTCTAGTCCGCGGCGGGCCGGCGTGCAGGCCGTGCGGCCCGGAACCCGCACGGGCATCGATCAGGCATGGATTCGGGGAACGATCCCACCGTGACGCGCACCGCGGTCGAACAGGTCGCCGGCCGGCTGGACATCGACTTCGGCCCCCACGCGCCGGCGGACTGGCTTGCGGCCGGTGGAGACAGCGTCGAAGAGAACCTCGCCCTCGACGAGGCGCTCCTCGAGGAGGCGCACGAGGGCTTGGCCCCGGCGCCGGTCGTGCGCACGTGGATGGCCGCGGAGCCGACGATCGTGCTCGGGTCGTCGAGCCGCATCGACGATGAGGTCGATCGCGACGCCTGCGCGCGGCTCGGCGTGCGACTCGCCCGCCGGCCGAGCGGCGGCCTGACCGTCGTCCTCGGACCAGGCTGCCTGATGTGGTCCGTGGTCATCCCCCGACCGCACGGGCCGCCGCCGATCGAGGCGATCCACGACGCGGTCCTCAATCCGCTGACCGCGGCGCTGCAGGCGGCGGGGGCGCCGGTCGATCGGCGCGGGTCGAGCGACCTCGCGGTCGGCCACGGTCCCGCCGCCCGTAAGGTCTCGGGCAACGCCCTCCGCGTCCGCCGACATGGGATCCTGTATCACGGCACCCTGCTCGACGCCTTCGATCTCCAGCTCGTGAGCCGCGTGCTCCGGCATCCTCCCCGGGAACCTGCCTACCGCGCCGGCAGGCCGCACGGCGAGTTTCTCGCGAACCTCGGCCTCGGCTCCGGCCCGCTCGTGGCGGCGGTGCGGGCGGCGTTCGCGGCGACCCGCGACCGCGACGCGTGGCCCACCGATCGGGTCGCCCGGCTGGTCCGTGACCGCTACGCCGACCCGGCTTGGCTCCGCCGTCTGGCGTGAACCAGGCCCGCCCCGACCGCGGCCCGCGGCACGCCGCCGGTCACCTTGCCACCGTCGCCGTGGAGGACCTGGCAGCCTGGGCAAAAGAAACCGACGGCGCCGGATGAGAAGCGGCACGGTGGCCTCTTCAATCCGCAGTCGTCCGCGGGCCGATGTCCACTCGTGAGTGGTGGGCCGGCAGCACCGCTCGGGGATCCGGCGAGAAACGGCAAAAACCAGCCTTTCGCCGCCGCAGGCTCCCCGGTAGGGTTCCCGGCCCGATCGACAGGACGTCGTTCGACAGCCCGCAACAGGAGGTTGCCTCATGCGCCTGCACATGAACGCCGCGGACGTCCGCGGACTCGTCTCCCGCCACTTTCTCAACCTCGGCGCCGACATGGCCGACGTGGCGGACGTCCAGGAGAACATCCGCATCGATCGCGGCCGGTGCGTGGCCCGCTGCTACCGGGTCGCGGAAATGTTCGCGATGTGGCTGATCGACGTCGGGGTGCTGCAGTTCTACGACGCCGAGGGGGAGATGCTGCACACCGTCAACCTGTTCACCGAGCTGCAGCCGCAGCGAGCCGCCGCCTGATTGCGAGGCGACGGGCGACTCGAGGATCGATGCCGGGGGGAAGGTCCGCGCCGACGGTGTGGATCTGCTGTGGGGGATGACCGTGAACGGATCCAATGGCCGAACCGCGCCGCGGTTGTCGATCGTGGTGCCGGCGGCCGGCGAGGCTGCCGCCCTCGAGGAGACGCTCGTCAGCGTCCTGGAGAACCGTCCCGCCGACTGCGAAATCATCGTCGTGCACGGCTGCGACTACGCGGACCCGTGGAGCATCGGCGACGAGGTGCGGCTCGTGCGGGCGCCGCGGCGGGCGACCGTCGTCGGCTGCACGAACCTCGGTATCGCCACGGCGACCGGCCGGGTGATCCACGTGCTGGCGGCGGGCTGGCGGGCCACCGACGGCTGGGCCGACGGGCCGGTGGACCTGATCGACGCGGGCCGTGCCGACGTGGTGGTGCCGCTCGCCGTCGCGGCCGACGATCGTGACCGCGTCGTCTCGGCCGGGATCCGCGTTGCGGCCGGCGGCCGACGGATGTCGGTCGCGCCGACGGCCGTCGGGGCTCGAGCAGCCGCCCCGGAACTGGAGGCGGGCTTCTGGTCGGCGCACCTGCTCGGGGAGATCGGTGGCGGCTTCGCCACGGCCTGCGGCACGGATCTCGCGGATGCCGACGCCGCGGCGGCGGTCGCCGCGGCCCGCGGCGCGGTCGTCCTCGAACCGACGTCGCGGGTGATCGTCGGCCCGCCGCGGCGCCGGTCCGGTCCGTTCCTCGCCGGCATGCACGCCGAGCGGCTCTTCTGGCGGTCGCTGGCGGCGACGCCGCTGCTGCCGGCGCTGGCGCTCCACGCGGTTGAGTGGCTGCGGCACATGGCGGCCAGCGCCCCGCTGGGCACCGTGCCGATGCTGGCCGGACGGCTCGCGGCACTGGTGCAGCTCGGCTCGTGCGTGCCGCGGGCGATGCAACTCCGCGGCCTGCGTCGCCGGGCCGGCACCGCCGGGAAGCGGCTCGATTCCGATCGCGAGCGGACGATCCGCATCGACGCGCCGCACGAGCGGCCGGCGGAGCCGCGACGCAGCGAGCCCGGCGAACCGACGGTCCCGCTGCGCCGGTCGGCCTGAGAAGTCGGCAAGTCGCCTGCGGCCTTCAATCCGGCCGCATCCTCGGGTGGGGCGTGTTTTCGCGGCCCGCCCCCCGTCCTGTTGCCGGGGCCTCGCGGGTGCTACACTTCCCTGGGTCGATGCTGCTCCCGTAGCTCAATTGGATAGAGCGTCAGCCTCCGGAGCTGAAGGTTACAGGTTCGATCCCTGTCGGGAGTACTTCGCCCCGCGTCTTCGCCGGGCCGCACCCGCAGCGCCCGGCGGCGGTGCTGGGGTTTCACCGCCGCCGGGGCTACCCACCACAAAGAGGGGGTGTGGCTCCTTAGGTTTCGGCGTCTCGCCCCATGAACTTGAGCCGCCGTCTGCGACTCATCTGCATGCCCCCGATGCCTGCACCCTGACGCGCAACCCCTGCCTCCAAGGGCGGCGCGGGCCAGCCGCGTCAGGCGAGGATTTCGGCGAGCGGCCCGGACGTGTCGATGCCCGCCAGCCCGCGGTCCGCTTCGCCGAACATCTTCCGCTCGTCGCCAAACGCCCGCAGCAGCGCGAGGTAGAAGTTGCCCAGCGTCCGGTGGCCCTGTTTCCCGTACCCAGGGTACTGGAGAAAACGACCGCCGGTCTTGAGCCGGCCGCCGAGGTTGCCCACCAGCACCAGCGGCCACTGCCCGCCGGTGCCATGATGCTCCTCCGCCGCGTCGCTCATCCACACGATCAGCGTGTTGTCGAGCAGCGTACCCTCCCCCTCCTTCACGGCCGCCAGCCGGGTGGCGATGTCGGCGACCCGCTCGGCATGAAAGCGGCGCACCGGCACCGCGTGCTCCTCACGACCGGGCTGCCCGGTCATGTGGCCGATGGCATGGCCGTCGATCTTCACGCCCAGGTCGGTCCAGTGATGGTATCCCGAGTAGAAGCAGACGGCGTCGATCACCACCACGTTCGTCAGCCGCGCGGCGAGGGCCGAGGCCGCGATGGCGCACTGCGCCTTGAACCGATCCGTCGTCCGCTT
>JBIKKQ010000247.1:0-4314 GCA_044360305.1 Pirellulales bacterium | reverse complement strand
TCACGAGTGCCGCGGCAGCCGGCTGAAGACCGACTGCATCGTGCGGCAGTGATCCGGCAGGCGGGAAAGGATTGTCGGTATCAACGATTGTCGGTAGACGTGGCTGCAAGTATTCCGGTCGGCCATCAGGTCGAGCGCGGCCTGGTATTCCGGCTCGGCCACGATCCCGCGGTCCAGTCCAGCTTTGATCGTCGCCCGCGGACTGTTGGCCACGTCGAGTCCCTCCGCGAGGAGGCACGCCCGGAGGTGCTTCCAGAACAGTTCGGCGCAGTATTCGAACTTCTGGATCCGGCCGTTGTCGATCACGTCACGCACGAACTCCGGATACGCCGCCGCGTCGATCGCCAGCGCCCGTTCGAAGCCGTCGAGCGCCCGGCGGAAATTTTCCCGCCCTAGTTCGCCGCCCGCCATATCTCTCGGCCCTCGTAGGCATGCCGCCGGAACGCGACGTCGGTCACCAGGGCGAAATCGACCACCTGTGGCCGCCATGGCACGTCCGACTCGACGAGCAGGTTTACCAATCGGGAGATGCCTCCGGGCAGCGGCTCGGGGCCGGCGATCCCGATGTCGATGTCGCTGGAATGTTCGCAATGCCCCCGGGCCCGCGACCCGAACAGGAAAATTTCGAACCGCGGATCGGGGACGGCCGCGAGGCAGATTCGCTTCGCCTCCGCCAGATAGCGGTCCTCGAAGGGCGTGCGCGGGCTGGAAGGTTCGGCTGCGGTGGTCATGGCCCCATCGTACCCGCTGCGGGCTACGGTGTGCCTGCCTGCGTGCCTCCCTCCCTCCCTGGCGCGTGTCCGCGGTCAGGCCTTGGGGCGGAAGGCGACGAGCCGTGCGGGGTTCGTCTCCAGCCGCGGGGCGTCGGGCCGGCCGGTGTGGATCAGGTCGATGCAGTAGGGGATCGCCGGAAACACCGCGTCGAGGCATTCGCGGATGCTCTTCGGCCGCCCCGGCAGGTTGACGACCAGCGCCAGGCCGCAGACGCCGGCCGTCTGCCGGGAGAGGATCGCGGTCGGCACATGCCGCAGCGACACCTGCCGCATCAGCTCGCCGAATCCCGGGAGCAGTTTCGTGCACACCGCTTCCGTCGCCTCGGGCGTCACGTCCCGCGGCGCCGGGCCCGTGCCGCCGGTCGTGACCACGAGACAGCAGCCGGCGGCGGCGAGGCTGCGGATCGCCGCCGCGATCGTCTCCAGGTCGTCGGGCACGATCTGCTCGCGGGCTTCCCACGGCGAGGCGAGGACCTCGGCGAGGTAGCCACGGATCGCCGGCCCCCCCTCGTCGGCATACGCGCCGCGGCTGGCCCGGTCGGAGACCGTGAGGATGCCGATGACCGCGGGGGAGTGTGGGGAAGGAGTCATGCGCCGCCTCCAGGGTGGTGGGCCGGCCACGGGGCGGCATGAGGCAAGCTCGCTGACACGCGCGCGATCCTCACGCCGACCCCTTCGCCTCGTCGGCCTCCCGGGCCGCCGACGACGAACTGCCCGGTTCATGCTTCGGCGTCAAACGATGCCACGTTCCTCGAGCAGGGCCACGAGCGCGTTCACGCACTTCGCGACGGGCCACTGGTGCGTCGGCAGGACGAGGTCGGGGTTCACCGGCGGCTCGTACGGGGCGGAGACGCCGGGAAAGTTGGCAATCTCGCCGGCATCGGCGCGGGCGTAGTGGCCGTCGCTGTCGCGCGACCGGCAGACGTCGATCGGGGCGGCGAGGTGGACGACGAGGAACCGATCCCGGCCCGCCCGGTCCGCCGCCTTCTGCCGCACCGCCTCGTCGGGGGCCACGAACGCGCCGACGCAGATGATGCCCGCCTCGTTGAACAGCCGGGCCACCTCGACGCCGCGCCGCAGGTTCTCGCTCCGCTCCTCCGCCGAGAAGCCGAGGTCGCGGCTGATGCCCAGCCGCAGCGACTCTCCGTCGAGCACGGCGACGGCCCGGCCGAGATCGAACAGCCGGCGGTCGAGGGCCGCCGCGAGCGTGCTCTTGCCGGACCCCGGCAGGCCGGTGAGGAGGATCGTGACCGGCTTTTGGCCGAACCGGGCCTCGCGTTCGGCGTGCGTGACGCCGCTTTCCGCTTCGTGCAGGCCGGCCGTGGCCGGCTCGTCGTCCCAGTGGGCCCGGCCGCCGTCCTCCTGCTCGCGGTCGAGGATCATGCCGGCGGCCACCGTGGCGTTGGTGAGCCGGTCGATCATGATGAACGAGCCGGTGCCCCGGTTGCGCCGGTAGGAGTCGTAGGCGATCGGGCTCGTGAGCGCGACGGCGCAGCGGCCAATCTCGTTGAGGGCCAGCGTCGGAGCGGGCTGGCGATGGAGCGTGTTGATGTCCACCCGGTAGCGGAGCGTGCTCACCATGCCGCTCGTCAGCTTGCTCGTCTGCTTGAACAGGTACTGCCGGCCGGGGACGAGCGGCTCCTCCGCCATCCACACGACCATGGCCTCGAACCGGCTGTCCACCTTGGGGACGTTGCCCGGCCGGACGAGCATGTCGCCGCGGCTGGAATCGATCTCGTCCTCGAGCGTGAGCGTGACCGACTGGGGGGCGAAGGCCTCCTCCAGCTCGCCGTCGAACGTGACGATGCTCTTCACCCGGCTCTTCCGCCGCGAGGGCAGGCTGAGCACCTCGTCGCCGCGGCGGACGATCCCCGAGGCGATCGTGCCGGCGAAGCCGCGGAAGTCGAGGTTCGGCCGGAGCACGAGCTGGACCGGAAAGCGGAAGTCCTCCAGGTTTCGGTCGGAGCCGATGTACACCGTCTCCAGCAGCGGCATCAGCGGGGCGCCGGTGTACCAGGGCATGTTGGGGCTCGGGCGGACGACGTTGTCCCCCTTGAGCGCGGAGATCGGCATGAAGTGGACGTCGGGCAGGTCGAGCCGGGAGGAGAAATCGGCGTACTCGCCACGGATCCGCTCGAACACCCCCTGGTCCCAGTCGACGATGTCCATCTTGTTGATCGCCACGACGATGTGCCGGATGCCGAGCAGCGAGACGATGAACGAGTGCCGCTTCGTCTGCGGCAGCACGCCGTGGCGGGCATCGACGAGGATGATGGCGAGGTCGGCCGTCGAGGCCCCGGTCGCCATGTTCCGCGTGTACTGCTCGTGGCCGGGGGTGTCGGCGATGATGAACTTCCGCTTGTCGGTGGAAAAGTAGCGGTAGGCGACGTCGATCGTGATCCCCTGCTGCCGCTCGTCCTCGAGACCGTCGGTGAACAGGGCGAGATCGACCTCCTCCCCCGTCGTGCCGTAGCGGGAGGTGTCCTTCTTGATGGCTGCCAGCTGGTCCTCGTAGATCATCTTCGACTCGTAGAACAGCCGGCCGATGAGCGTGCTCTTGCCGTCGTCCACGCTGCCGCAGGTGATGAACCGGAGCAGTTCCTTGCGCTCGTGCTGCGCGAGGTAGGCGTCGATGTCGGAGGCGATGAGGGCGGATTGGTGGGACATGGCAGGTGGTTTTGGGGAACGTGCGTTGACGGGTGTCGAAGGCCGGCTGCGGTCCGGGGTCGCCCGTGCCCTGTCGCCCGGACGTTCGCTGCGCCCATCCTGGGCTTCGCTCACTCGATGCTGGCTGCGCTTCGCCGTCCATGGCTTCGCTGGCCAGCAACGCCGGCTCCAGGCCACGGGCGACCCCTCGTCGGTTCGGAGATCGGCAGACAGGATCGTTGCGATCTCGAAGCCGCAAGGGGCGTTCAGCGGCCGCAGGTCCGCTGGAACGGCCGGCGCGGACGCCGCTTCAGAAGTACCCCTCCTTTTTCTTTTTCTCCATCGAGCCCGCCTCGTCGCTGTCGATGAGCCGCCCCTGCCGCTCCGAGAACGTGGTCAGGAGCATCTCCTGGATGATCTCGGGAAGCGTGGTGGCGGCGGAGTCGACGGCGCCCGACAGCGGGTAGCAGCCGAGCGTGCGGAAGCGGACCCGGCGCATCTCCGGCTGCTCGCCGGGCAGGAGCGGCAGCCGGTCGTCGTCCACCATGATCATCACGCCGTCGCGGTGCACGATCGGCCGCTCGGCCGCGAAGTACAGCGGCACGAGGGGAATGTTTTCCAGGTGGATGTACTGCCAGACGTCGAGCTCGGTCCAGTTGGAGAGGGGGAAGACGCGGATGCTCTCCCCCTTGCGGACCTTGGTGTTGTAGAGGTTCCAGAGCTCGGGCCGCTGGTTCTTGGGGTCCCAGCGGTGGAACTCGTCGCGAAAGGAGAACACCCGCTCCTTGGCCCGGCTCTTCTCCTCGTCGCGGCGGGCGCCGCCGAAGGCGGCGTCGAAGCGGTACTTGTCGAGGGCCTGCCGCAGGGCCTGCGTCTTCATGACGTCGGTGTGGAC